>QMPO01000033.1 GCA_003648625.1 Bacteroidota bacterium | reverse complement strand
GAAAAATGCAGTTGTCGAAATATTAACACTTAAAGGTAATCATATTGAAACCTTCCGCTTGCCGGGAGTGCAAGGAGTAAAGATTATTGACCTTCGTAACAGAAAATCAGGAATTTATTTCATTCGATTATCCGCTAACGGAAAAACTTTACAAAATGAAAAATTTATTAAACTTTAATACTTTCTGTAAGTTAAACGGTGTAAGACTAAGTCTTGCACCGTTTTTGATACTGTTTAATCTGTTACCTATTCAGCTGTTATCACAGCAAAGTTTTAATTATTTTAATAAACGGATTGATTTAACCGGAAGTTGCGATAAAGGATTATCGGTTTTAAACATTGAAAACGGATACAGTGTTGGAACAATAACACAGGACACAATATATCACTATTATTGGCAAGTCGCTTTTGCTTTAACCGATACATTGGGAGAACTATATCAAATAAAACAATACGGCGATTCGGGTGATTTTTATTTACTCGGGAATCCGGGGTCATTAATAAAATATCGTAATAGTAAATATTTTGCCGTTGGAAATATTTTTACACCTTTAGGTGATTGGGTTTATAATAGAGGTTTAATTATGTGTTTAGATAATAAATTTGATACATTATGGACAAAAGAATATGGAGAAAAAACATCACCATTTAATGACACTACTTTTGGAATTTTGCAATTAAAAAAAGAATACAATAACAGATTAATTATGACTGGGGTTAGACTACCTAAAAATGACCCTAGCAGCGTTTGGCTAATGGAAACCGACAGCCTTGGCAATAAATTATGGGAACGGTTTTACGGTGAAGGTGAAGAGTACTTTCAGGGGCACAGCGTTGTGCAAACAAATGATGGTGGGTTCGTAATAGGTGCTGCTAAATTTGAAATACATGCCACCGGAGGATATCTTGACCCGTTAATCATAAAAACCGACAGCCTCGGCAACGAAGAGTGGCGCGTCAACCCGGGCAATCCGGATGTGGACGACAACAAGGTAATGGTGGCTTTGGCACAGGACGGCAACATCATTGCCGGCACCAATTACGGTACGGACCAGTCGGGCGATAATCGCTGGGCGGTGGTGAAAATTATGAAAATAAAACCCGACGGTACGGTGCTGTGGGATAAAAACTACCTCGAGCCACAATATGATAATTTTTTGCTAAATACAATTGTCTTAAGTAATGGAAATATTTTAGTAAATGGAGGAAGAGACACGCATTATTTGGGTGAAGAATATCCTGCCCAAATGGGCTGGATACTCTGCACCGACAGCATGGGTACCCAACTCTGGTACAGGGAGTATGCTTTATTAACCGGGCACAACAGCTTTAACGATTTATACGACGTACGCGAAACGTCCGACGGCGGACTTATTGGTGTTGGGAAGGTTTCGCCTTCGGTCCCCGATACGGGCACTGCCGATATTTGGGTTATGAAGATGGACAGCACGGGCTGCCTGTATGCCGGCTGCGATACCACGGTGGTGGTGGAAGAAACCGCAAGGCCGGCAGATGGGATAAACATTTATCCCAATCCCGTTACGGGAGTGTTTACAGTTGACATCGGCAAGCCGCTGCAAGCAACCGGCAGTGTGGTTATTTACAACTTGTACGGGGGCAAAGTCAGGGAAGTTAAAATACCGAAAGGGGAACAAGTTGTCAGGATCAATGCATCGAAATGGAAAAGCGGCCTTTACGTTGCAATGGTCAGCCGGCAGGAAAAGATAACGGGGAAGAAAAAGTTTGTAGTGAGGTATGAGAAATAATTGAATAATGATCATTGTATGGCTAAGGCTATTACTTGAAACGATCAATTTCTTGGAACTTTCTTTTTCTTTCGCCCCGCTTTTTTCAGCGACTCATTCAGCAAATACTCTATCTGTCCGTTTACACTACGGAATTCATCAGCAGCCCATTTTTCAAGAGCTTCCATCATTTCGGGTTGTACCCTTAACACAAATGCCTTTTTCTTAGCCATTGGTTTCTTTAACCATCATTTTATCCATTGCTCTTTGTAACGCATCGCCGCGTTGTGTTCCCAGCAAGATCTTTTTCCCGTCAACCAGATACAATTGCAATCCAATATTTCCTTTCACATTATAAGCTCTACCCGATTTGCCCCAGCTGTATCGTATTCCCCAGCCACTGTATTCCTTGATCGGGCTGTATTTTCTCACCTTATATTTTTCTATTTCTTCCTTTCTTATCTGTTTGAACTTTAAAATAAAAGGAGGATATCTGTAAAACACACCATCATTTCGTACTTCAGTAACCATTTTCATTTTATGAAACAACAATAATGTAAAAACAAACATTACCAATAAAATAACCAGAAGCACCAGCAGCGCTTCATCGGAAGACGGTTCTTCTCCGTACGGAATACCCAGGATGATCTGGCTGTATAAAGCTGTAGCTGTCGGCGCTATGGCAATCGTAAATACGATGATGACGAATACATAAAGCCAAAAGTTCGAAAAACGCTGTTCTTCGGTAAAATAAATTTTCCCCATGATGATCTGTTTTAATGAATTACGTATCCTAGTAAAGACTTCCCGTATTAACCACAGGAGCAACATCTTTATCCGATGTCAGTACAACCATCAGGTTACTTACCATGGTTGCTTTCTTTTCTTCGTCAAGATCGATAATACCTTTTTTCGAAAGCGCATCCAGGGCCATCTCCACCATGCCGACAGCACCTTCAACAATTTTCGTACGGGCAGCTACAATAGCTGTTGCCTGCTGCCTCTTCAACATAGCACCGGCAATTTCCTGAGCATAGGCAATATAATTAATGCGGGCTTCAATTACTTCAATACCTGCTATTTCCAACCGCTCGGAAATTTCACCTTCCAGTTTCTCGTTCACATCTTCTCCTCCACTTCTGAGGGTGATCTCCGCGTCTTCATCTTCAAAATTATCGTACGGGTAATGCCCGGCCAGTTTGCGTACTGCCGCCTCACTTTGTATGTCCACAAAATGTACATAATCATCTACCTCAAAGGCGGCTTTATATGTTTCTCTAACGCGCCAAACCAATACTACGCCAATCATGATCGGATTCCCAATCTTGTCATTCACTTTAATAGGTTCGCTGTCAAGGTTGCGTGCACGCAGCGAAATCTTCTTCTTTACAAAAAACGGATTCACCCACCAAAAGCCATTTTTTCTGATGGTTCCCTTATAAGCCCCGAATAAAACAAGTACTGATGATTCGTTCGGATTAATTACAATAAATCCAGGCAACATAAACAGCCCAGCAGCAACTAATATAAAAAACAAAAACTGTTTCGTGAAAACAATACCAATTACCGGAGGAACAATCAACAAAAAGATAATAAACAGGGCCAGATAGCCCGAAAAAGCAGTAAAATTCTTTTCTTTTTTCATTATAGTATTTAGTTAAATAATGATATTATTTTGATATCACAATAATACTACTTTTTTTATTAATTGTCAAGTAAAATTTCAATCTTTTTTGCATGATGCATGATAATATAATTCTGAGTACCTTTGCAACCGATTTTTAACGAATAAAAAATGAATAGAAATAGCATAATCGGGTTTATCCTCATTGCGGCCATCATGGTTTTTTATACCTTCTGGATGAGACCGTCGGAAGAGGAATTGGCTAAAGAACAGCATGTGCGGGATTCGATCATGATGGTACAAGAGGTACAGAGAATCCAGGATTCCATCTCATCTGCCCAGGCAGCTGCAATAGCTACACAACAACAAGAACAGGAAAGACCGCAGGAGCAGAATACAGAAACCGGAACCACAGAAGAGGTTTCGTCGGCAGATTTTAAAGATCTGCAGGATAAATATGCGGTGTTTGCCAATGCTTCGGTGGGCAAAGATGAAATCTATGTTCTGGAAAATGACGTGATGAAGATAGAGATATCTAATAAAGGTGGCTATATAAGATCTGTTGACCTGAAAGATTACCAAACATTCGACTCCCTTCCTCTTATCCTTTTCAATCCGGAAACCACGAGGTTCGGTTTGTCCTTTTTTGTACACAACAGGGCTATTAAAACCGAGAATTTCTTTTTTCAACCGGCCGACAGCAGCTCCAAACATATAACAGTATCGGGAACAGATACCTTTAGGTTCAGCATGCGCCTGTATATTGATGCCGGCGAAGGTGCTTATGACCCATCCAAATACATTGAATATGTGTATTCAATGACGGGAGATGATTATATGTTTGATTTTGATATCAACATGGTGAATCTGGATGATGTTATTTCGCGTACATCCACCAGTGTTTCACTCGACTGGTACACAGATTTACGCAAGCAGGAAAAAACAGTTGACCGTTTTAATGGTTCCACCATTTATTATAAATACTATAAGGATGATGTGGATTACCTTTCGGAAACAAAAGATGATTCTGAAGAGATAAAAACACGTCTGAAGTGGGTTTCATTCAAGCAACGCTTCTTTTCCTCCACACTCATTGCCAAGAATTCTTTTGAAAGTGGCTATCTGGAAACTTTTGAGAAAGAAAACCCGGAAGACGCCAGGTATTTGAAGAGCATGAAAGTGAACCTCGAAATTCCCTATAGAGTTGGCACCACCACAAATATACCGATGTCCTTTTATTTCGGGCCTAATAAGTTCACGCTGCTTAAATCGTATGGACTCGACCTGGAACGGCAGATACCTATTGGCTGGAGTTTCTTCTTGCTGGCATGGATCAACCAGTACATTGTTATCCCGGTATTTAACTGGCTGGGTGGATACGGATGGAATTATGGTATCGTAATCCTGATTTTGACGATTCTTCTTAAGATATTTTTATTCCCGATAGCTTATAAAACCTACATGTCGTCAGCTAAAATGCGGGTGTTAAAACCGGAGGTGGATGAGCTTTCAAAAAAATACCCGAAGAAAGAAGACTCCATGAAAAAGCAGCAGGCAGTCATGGCTCTTTATAAGAGTGCAGGGGCTAATCCTGCTTCAGGCTGCGTACCGATGCTGCTACAGATGCCTATTTTATTTGCCATGTTCCGATTTTTCCCGGCGTCGATCGAATTGCGTCAGCAATCGTTTTTATGGGCCACCGACCTTTCAAGCTACGATTCTATTTTAGACCTGCCTTTCAACATACCGTTTTACGGCGACCATGTGAGCTTATTCACTTTACTGATGACAGTGTCAACAGTTATGTACACCTACCTTAACAACCAGATGATGGGCGCACAGAGCAACCAGTTGCCTGGAATGAAAACCATGATGTATCTGATGCCGGTTATGTTCCTTGGTATTTTCAATGATTATGCCTCCGGGTTAAGTTACTATTATTTTCTCGCCAATATTATTACATTTGGCCAGATGTTTGTATTCAGATACGCCATTAACGAAGATAAAGTGCGGGCTAAAATCCAGCTAAACAAGAAAAAGCCAAAGAAAAAATCAAATTTCCAGAAACGGCTGGAAGATGCAGCTAAAAAACGTGGTTACAAAGGATAAAGAAAATATTGCTGTGGTTCCATGGATGATGTTTTACAAGAAAACATTCCTTTTTATTTTTCTTATACTGGCTAACTATCACCTGTTTGCTCAATCAGTTTTCGTTTACGACCAGCAAACGGGAGATCCTGTCGGCAATGTGTATATTTTTAACGATACGCAAACAGCTACAACACTTACCAACGAGCTTGGCATCGCCCAGCTTAAAGAATTTTTGGCATCCGACCATATTCACTTCCAACACCCTTCGTATAACGAGCTGACATTAGAATTGTTAGACATAGAAAACTTGCAGTTTAAGATACCGCTTAACCAGAAGCTTATCAAGCTCGAAGAGGTAGTTGTGTCGGCCAACAGGTGGGAAATGAAGACCTACGAAGTGCCCAACAATATTGATGTTATCAAAAGCAAAGACATCATATTTGAGAATCCTGCAACAACAGCCGACATGCTTTCTTCGGCTCCCGGTGTGTTTATTCAGAAAAGCCAACTGGGTGGTGGCAGCCCGATGATCAGGGGATTTGCAGCCAACAGAATCCTGTTTATGACGGATGGCATCCGGATGAACAATGCTATCTACCGCGGTGGTAATCTGCAAAATGTGTTACAGGCTGATGTAAACAGCATTGAAAGCACGGAAATAATTTACGGGCCGGGCACTAATATATACGGTAGCGATGCTCTGGGTGGTGTTATTGATGTTCATTTGCTCAAACCTTCGTTGAATGATACAAAGAAATGGAAAGTATTCGGGCATGCTTCAGCCCGTTTTGCTTCGGCAGCAGTTGAACGCACGATGCATGCCGATGTAAATGTAAGCAATAATAAATGGGCTGTTTTAGCCATGTTCAGCTATACTGCCTTTGCCGATCTGGTGATGGGTAGCATCCATAACGATTACAACCTGCGAAAAGAATACGTTAAGACGATAGACGGCCATGACACCATTGTGCAAAACAAAAATGATCGTACACAGAAGTACTCCGGTTACCGTCAGTTTAGCTTTGTTACAAAGGTTAAGAACCAGATCAGTAAAAACACTTCATGGACTTATTCATTTTATATCACCAGAACCTCTGACGTTCCGCGCTACGACCGCTTACTGCAATATTCCGACAGTTTGTTGAAATATGCCGAATGGTATTACAAGCCCCAGCAATGGCTGATGAACAGCCTGAGTTTTGACTTCAACCGTAAGAATAAGGTGTACGACTACATGAATATAAGGGTAGCTTATCAAAATGTGCAGGAAGGAAGAAATGACAGAAAATTTCAAAATGCATGGCTAAGGCAGAGGAATGAACTGGTTCACGTGTTTTCAATAAACAACGATTATTATAAATCATTAAAAAAACAACAGTATCTGTTTTATGGTCTGGAACTGGTTTACAACAATGTAATCTCGACAGGAGAAAAAAAGAACATTTACACAGGGGAGTCCGAAGAGATTGCCAGCCGCTATCCGGATGAAAGCAACTTATACTTCACTTCCGGTATCTACCTTACCTATAAAAAGAATTTCATCAAAGTCCCCATGACACTTATCGGCGGCATGCGTTATTCGTACACAATACTTGATTCAAAAATCGGAGATACCAGTTTTTATCACCTTCCCTATGACGAGATCAAGTTCCACCATGGAGCTCTGACAGGGAATGTTGGTCTGGTATTCCATCCCGACACCTGGCAGGTACAGTTAAATCTATCCTCCGGATTCAGGTCACCTAATTTAGATGATGCAGCCAAAGTATTTGATTCGGAACCCGGAAATGTAGTTGTTCCCAATCCTGACCTGAAACCCGAATATATTTACAGTGCGGATGCCGGTATTAAAAAGACGTTCAACAAAACAGCCAATATTGAATTAACCGGATTCTATTCGTACCTCAACCAGGCTATTGTGCGCCGCGATTTTGAGCTGAACGGACAGGATTCCATTTATTATGACGGCGAGTTCAGCAAAGTAGAAGCAATGGTCAACGCCGGGTTTGCTCATATTTACGGAGCAAGTTTTTTGTTCAACATTCAGTTTGTCAGGCATTTTGTTTTCAGCACGTCTTTAACATATATAAAAGGATATGATGATGAAGACAATGCCCTCCGGCATGCCCCTCCCCTGTTTGGGAGAAGCTCTCTTTCATATGAAGTTAATAAATTAAAACTTGAGGTTTATGCTTATTACAATGCAGAAGTATCGTACAACAATCTGGCTCCGTCAGAACGAAGCAAAGCGTATCTCTATGGTACCGATGGCAATGGCAATCCTTATGCCCCTGCATGGTGGACGCTGAATCTCAAAGGAAGCTATGCATTCAACGAGAAATTCCTGATTACTTTTGGATTGGACAATATCCTTAACTATAGATACCGTCCTTATTCTTCAGGTATTTCAGCTCCGGGACGAAACCTTATTGTAGCCTTCAGGTATGCTTTTTAGAGAATAAGATGTCCAGCACGTAAATGGAACTGATGGTTAATCTGAAAAATGATATTTCAGATTCCCCAAGAATAGCTACCTTTGTTTCTCAAAATCCGGCGCATGAACTATCAGCAAAAGATCAACCAATGGAATGCCGAACTGGCCGGTAAATCTCCGGTAGAAGTCATTCGTTTTTTTCTGGCAGAATTTGGTGATAAAGTGGCTCTGTCCAGCAGTATGGGACTTGAAGATCAGGTACTGACACATATGGTTCAGTCTGTCACAAAGGAAGCACTTATTTTCACCCTTGACACCGGTCGTTTATTCCCTGAAACCTATGACCTGATAGACCGGACAGCTAAAAAATACGGCATCAACATCAATGTTTATTTCCCTGATTACCATCAAGTAGAAAAAATGGTTGCCGAAAAGGGAATGAACCTGTTTTTTGACAGCATTGAAAACAGAAAATTTTGTTGCCAGGTCAGGAAATTAAACCCGCTGGCCCGTGCCTTAAACAACCTGGAAGCATGGATCACCGGACTGAGGAGTGATCAGTCGGTTACACGCAACCACCTGAAACTGGTTGAATGGGATGATATCAATGGCCTGATTAAAATAAATCCGCTGATCAACTGGAGCGAGCAGGATGTATGGAATTACATTGACAAATATACTATCCCCTTCAATCCGTTACACAAAAAAGGCTTTGCCAGTATCGGTTGCCAGCCTTGTACACGTGCTATCATGGAAGGTGAAGATGTGCGTGCCGGCAGGTGGTGGTGGGAAAACCCCGAAACCAAAGAATGTGGTCTGCATCAGAAGTGAATTGTGAGTTCAGAGTTTGGAGTTCAGAGTTCAAAGTTCTGAGTTCGGGGTTGAGAGAATACAGCATTACACAAATCCATTAATCTGTACTATATTCTAATTTGAATTTCAAAACTGATATAAACAAAGAGATTTTCCGGCTGTCGGTTCCGAACATTGTGAGCAACATCACTGTTCCCTTGCTCGGCATGGTTGACCTGGCGATGATGGGCCACCTCGACAACCCGGTGTATATTGGCGCCATTGCCCTGGGCGGGATCATCTTCAATGTCATTTACCACAGTTTCGCGTTCCTGCGCATGGGCAGCAGCGGTTTCACGGCACAGGCTTACGGTGCAAAAAACAACAAAGATATTTCTTTGGTTCTTATTCGTTCGCTACTGGTAGCCGGGGGACTGGCGTTAATACTTCTGTTACTTCAGTATCCAATCCAGTGGGTAGCTTTTCACTTACTGGATGGTAGTGAAGAAGTGAAAAACCTCGCCCGGGAATATTTTTATATCCGTATTTATGCTGCGCCTGCCACACTGGGATTGTATGCACTCTACGGCTGGTTTCTGGGGTTACAGAATGCCCGCATCCCGATGGTACTGGCCCTAACTGTTAATCTGGTGAACATCCTGTTCAACTTTATTTTTATTTATGCTCTGGGCATGAAATCCGATGGCGTAGCATGGGCAAGTGTACTGGCACAATACACAGGGTTGTTGCTGGCAGTCATTTTCCTGTTAACCCGCTATAAAAAATATGTGGTGAGATTCTCTACTGCCGTTATTTTCCAATTAGACGAAATAAAGCGATTCTTCCGTGTAAACTCCGATATCTTTATCCGCACACTTTTACTTATACTGGTACTTGCCTTTTTTATCAGCAGTTCGGCAAAGATCAGCGACGATACGCTGGCCGTCAACTCGTTGTTGTTTCAGTTCTTTTTTATCTTTTCCTATTTCGCCGATGGTTTTGCTTTTGCCGGCGAAGCCCTGGCAGGCAAAGCCAGAGGTGCAGGAGATCCTTTACGGCTCAGGCTGACGGTTAAACACTTGTTTCGTTGGGGTTGGGGAGCATCAGTAGTGTTTGGTTTACTGTTTGTTGCAGGTTTAAAACCTCTGCTGTGGATCATGACTGATAACCGTTCTCTCATTGCTATGGCCTATGAATACAGGTTCTGGATAATCCTTCTTCCTCTTACCAGCGGAGCCGCATTCATCTGGGATGGTATTTACATCGGTGTGACTGCTTCAAAAGCCATGCGCAATACCATGATTGTTGCTTCTTTGCTGGTTTTTCTCCCTGCCTATTACCTGACAATTGATAGTCTTGGTAATCATGGGCTTTGGTTCGCACTGAATCTGTTTATGATAAGCCGGGGGTTGTTGATGTGGAAGTTGGCTGAAAAAGCTGTTTACATAAAATAATTATTCTGTGTTTTTTAAACCACCTAGTCCCTGATACGATTAAAAGAAGCTACTTGTTGATCATTTCTGCCGTATGTATTTAGATTTAATTAGTACCTTGTCTTGCATAGTACTATTTTTTACACTATATTTGTCCCAAATAAGATAATAAAGCTTACATGGACATAGAAAAAACAAATGCACAAATGAGGAAAGGAGTACTGGAACTTTGTGTGCTATCCATTATTTCCGACCAGGAAGTGTACACCTCTGATATCCTTCTATCTTTAAAAGACGCTCAGCTTCTTGTTGTGGAAGGTACACTTTACCCCCTGTTAACACGATTGAAAAATGATAGTTTACTCAGTTACCGATGGGAAGAGTCAAGTGCCGGTCCACCACGGAAATATTACAGTCTGACAGATCAGGGAAAAGAAGCACTTTCTTCTTTAAAAGACACCTGGAAACAATTGACGGATTCGGTAAACCAACTTTTAGAACCTAAAAAGACATCAAAATGAATAAAGTACTGGATATAAATATCAAAGGGATCATTTTCCATCTGGATGAAGATGCATTCAATAAGCTGAATACCTATCTGGATGAGATCAACAAACATTTTAGCCATAAAAAAGGATGTGATGAGATCATCAGCGACATTGAAAACCGGCTGGCCGAACTCTTTCAGCAAAAGCTGAGTGATAAAAAACAAGTGATCACTCTGGAAGATGTTGACGAAGTGATCAGCATCATGGGACATCCTTCCGATTTTGACGATGACTCGGAAGATGATAACTCAACTATTTCCTCAAACCGGCCGAAAGTCAAAAAAAGGTTGTTCCGGAATATCGACGAGCGGTTTTTGGGTGGTGTCTGCTCGGGGCTAGGTGCTTACCTGAATATTGATCCGACCTGGGTGCGGATCATCTTCCTGCTGGCCCTGTTTCTGGCAGGAGGCAGTGTGATAGTATATATTGTGCTATGGATCGTTATCCCCCCCGCCCGAACAGTCAGTGAGAAACTGGAAATGCAGGGCGATCCCGTTACAATCTCCAACATCGAAAAAGCATTCAAAGAAGAAATGAGCGAAATAAAAGACAAACTGGAAGACCTGACTGAAAAAGCGAAGGAGAGTTTTAAGAAGAAAAAGTAATAATTATATATTCAGCATCACTCCTACGCGGAATATTGGCGGGATGTCAACATTTTGAGGGTTGTTCAACTTCATTCGGTACAGCAGCCGAAATGATTCAGGACTTAGCTGGTTATTGATGTACTCCTGCCACTGCGGATCTTCAAGGAAACCGTCATCGTCGGGCAAACCTGTTTTGGGATAAACATAAAAAGCATTTTTGATATTTAACAGGTTCTCCACCAGTAAATAAACATCCAGCCATATGTTCCGGCCAACAGGAAATCCTTTCCTGACTTTCAGGTTGATTATATTAAAAGCAGGTGTGTGCTTGGTTACTTTAGTACCGTTGATATTTTCTGCCGTGTAAGGTGTTCCTTTCCGGTACTGGTAAAACAGACTGGCCGTAAAATCCTGAAAAACTTTTGCATTTCCCCATACAGGTCCCTGATAGTTACTACCCGCACCGAAATGATATCCCAGCATAGTGTTGACGATAAAGTCCGAGATGTCCTGATAGTTTTTATCCGTTTCGTCTGGAAATAATTTAGTGACATTTACACCGCCAAACAAACCTGCAGCTTTCGGATTTGTATAATTGACCGATAAAACAAAGCCGTTCAGACTGATTCTTTTCTCAGAGTTTAGCACTGTGTAATACGTACCCGGATAAGCTCCGACTAATTTCTCCGCATAATAATAGTTATCCAGTGTACTTAACAAATAAGCTACATCGTAAGTCACATATTTATACAGCACTGATTTAAAACCTGCCATCAGCAATCCGGAGCGGAGCGGTTTCAGCGCCGGATTCGGAATAACCGACCATTCATTCCATTTAAAGTAATAATCCTCGGGGCGAAAATCGTTGATACCGACAGGGTTTTGCGTATGTGTGTTGTAATGAACGTACAGGCAATGACGGTTACGAATGGTATAGTCAATGTTGATTTGTGGCAGGAAATTCAAGACTCTTTTAAAATCTTCAAATGTTTTTTCGGGTTCTGTAATACGGTACGCATCAGGATCTTCCAGCAAAGGGCTTATGCCGTATCCTGCATCAAGCCATCTCGGATCATCTATTTCTGTTCCGTCATTATTGTACCAGTTATGCCCCTCTCTGAACCCTGTAACATAACCCGGATTAAAGATGTTATCCACGTACACATAGTAATCATCGCCAATGTTATCAGGAACATCCATTTCAAAAGGCAACGCTTCTTTAGCTTCGGTAACCGTTAATATAGGAAACATTGAGTAGAGGTCTTTTAAAACCGGCCTGTTTGCATCATACACATCCATCCGCAATCCGAGAGACGTATGCAGTTTTTTCCAGGAAAATTCATCCTGAATGTAAGCGGAATAATAAACGGGGCGCATGGCGTCAATGTTTCTGTTATCGAAAAAGGCATACTTACCCGTTTTTCCTTTGAACCTGTTCCCCTGGTAATCGTATCCGCTGTATCTCACATAGTAAGAACCATCATTCAGCAACTCATCAGCTGAGAACATGTCAAGACTAAATAAGTCACCTTCCACTTTAATGGTTTGTAAACGCCCGTACTGGTCGTAATAACTAATGGTTTGATCCTGTTTGTTGTACGAGTCAATGAGTATATAATCCACTCCGTCAACAGGCAGCCCGAGTTTTTTTCTGAGGTTAATATCGAATTGCCTTTGCGAATCACCGTCATACCTCCTCAGATAAATGATGGTATCCACTTCACCGTTATGGTCAATGGCAATGGGATTATATCTGTCAAGTTCATTTAGATGAAAGTTGGTTAGTCCTCTCATTAAATTCCACAATCCTCCCGGACTTATGGTATATGAGCGTTGTATGTTTTTATTGTACTCAGCTCCGAAAAGAAAATGATGGGCTTTATAGTTGAGTTCCAGCATCAGCCTGCCGATGTACTCCTCCGTATTGGCTTCCGAATAATTATCCGGTTGTCTTCCCGCACTCTGCCACAAACCGTAAACATTCTGCATTCTGCTACCGTTGATCAAGCCTCCGCCCAATATAATCTGATCTAGATTTTCATAATGATTTTGGTGTTGTCCGGTATAAATATCATAGTAATCATTCGTCCAGGCAACCATCTCCGGATTGACAGTTCCCGGCTTCCAGGTTACCAGCGTATCCATATCCCATGAGTTCAGCAACCAGACGTGGTCATAAAAAACACCGTCCACCGAATCGCTACCTAATTCGAAGGTGGGTTGTTTATACGTAGTGAATGCACCCGCATAGCCGTAATCGAAGAAACGGTCTTCATGCCGGGCACTTTCCGTACGACGATAATAATTTCCGTATTGAAACTGAAACGTATAGGCCAGATCAATCTCTTCACTCAACTTAAACTTCTGGTTGAATTTCAGGTAATTGTCAAAGTTCCTTTTAGTAATTACAGCATTGTTTGCCGCATTAAAGACGGAATTGGCAAAATCATTCTCATCGGCATGGGAAATGTCCGAGTAATTACCTGCTGAAACCTCAAAAGATTTTCCAAAAGGCACAACGATTTTAGCATAGGAATACCATCCGTTTCTTCCGGCATTATCAGGCACTCCCCCATCCGTAAAATTATCTGCCGTTACAAATTCGGCATTACGATATGTTCCTCTGTTATATTCTGTTGGTCTGAGCGGATCTGCCTGTAGACCGGAAAGCACTTCCGGTTTCAGCCTCAGGTTCGTGTTCCAAACGGGATCAGCGTTGTTTGTATGTTCATATTTTCCGCCGATAAAAAACACGGGGACGCGCTTTCCTGCGGCTCTTCTTTTTTTGGAAGCCAACGGCCCTCCAAGCGCAAATTCGGCCGTATATGTTTGCATCACATTCGCCAGATCGGTATAGGCATCAATATCGAAATCCCATTTTTCTGTCAGATTCTTAGTTTCAATACCTGTAAAACCTGTCAGAGCATTGCCCATATAAATGGGTGCTTTAT
>QMPO01000032.1 GCA_003648625.1 Bacteroidota bacterium | reverse complement strand
TCCTCCAGCAAACTCTTTTCCGGCCTTTCCACTTTGATTTTATTCATTGTTTTTTATATGAAGATTTACCCTAAAATTGATCCTTAAAAATACAAACAATTCTTATAATTCTTATATTTGATGGAAATTCATCAACGGTTGTCATCGATATGGAATTAACAACATACCTTTCATTTCTCATCAGTCCGGTAATTCTTATTGTTGCTTTGGTTTTTATTTATTACAATTATAAACCGGGCAACTGGAAAAATATCAGGTATGCTGTTCTTTATGGCATGGCCGGAACCATATTTATTGTTGTTGCAAACTATATCACGGATGCTATCTGGCATAACAATCTGTTCAACCTGAGGCGTATCACCTTTTTTGTTTTCATTACAATAGCACTCAGTGCCGAATTCGGAAAGTTTCTGCCGTTGCGCCTGTATTTTTACAAACAGCCGGGGTTTCGCGGACCTTTTGAGAGCATCCGATACTCCGTAATCATTTCGATAGCCTACTCGGTAATCGCTGTTGTATTGTTCGGACTGGACATTATCGGAACGGATAAGCTGAAAGAACCGATGTTGTTTTTGTTTACTTATCCGTTTGCCAACATTTTTTTTGGTATCGTAATGGGGTTCTTCCTGGGCCTGGGGAAACTGAGAAAGACCTTTTTAGTTATTGATGAAGCGGTAGCTCTTTTTATCACAACCTTTTTCCACGGCGTCTATTATTTTTGTTTCATCACCTCGGATATTCGCCTGTTTTTTGTGGCCATATTCGGCTTTATCATTATCGGTATTACCCTGCTTGTCAAATCGCTTTCTTTTCAAACAGAACTAAACTAAAGAGCATATAATTTCCCCGGCAGGCTTTTTACAAGACCTTCAAACTCAAGATTCAGAAGTGATGCCGCCACTTTCGATGTACTCAATTTTGTTTTAAGCGTAATTTGATCGATGGCCAGTTCACCGTGCTCCCTTAACGTGTCCATAATCAGTACTTCTTCTGCAGTAAGGTCAACAAATAATTCCTGTTGAGTTTTTTTCTCTACTTCCACATCTTCCCATCCCATAAAATAGGCCAGGTCGTTACCATTTTCAATCAGAGCGGCTCTGTTTGTTTTGATCAGAAAATGGCAGCCCCGCGAACTATCATCTCCCACCCTTCCGGGCAAAGCAAACACATCCCTGTTGTATGAATTGGCAATTCCAGCTGTTATCAGTGCACCACCTTTTCTGTCCGATTCAACAACAAGCACCGCATCAACCATACCTGCCACAATCCGGTTACGTTTCGGGAAGTTTTCTCTGTCGGGGTTTGTACCCGACATGAATTCGGTCAGCAGCCCGCCCTGATCAAGCATGCGTTCGGCAAGTTTTTTATTTTGCGCCGGATAAATGCGGTCCAGCCCATGGCCCAACACCCCGATTGTGCTGATGCCCAGTTCCAGTGAGCGACGGTGGGCACAACTATCGATACCATAGGCAAGGCCGCTTACTACGAGGATATTTTTGGCTTTCAGATCGTTCAGGATCTCTTCGCACTTTGCCTTTCCGTAATTGGTTGCTCTGCGGGTTCCTACTATGGCAACCGTGCGGGCAGTATTCATTTGCGCTTCTCCTTTGTAATAGAGCATTAATGGCCCGTCTTCGCAATTCAGTAGTCTTGACGGGTAGGCAGGGTCTGTATAAAAAAGAGGCTGTATGTTGTATTTGGTGATAAATTTTATTTCCGCTTCGGCCCTCTCTAAAACTTTTTGATTTCTGATCAGCCGCACCTTTGCCGCACCAATACCGGGTATTTTTGAAAGTGCAGCAGCACCTTCTTTAAATACGGCTTCGGGGCTACCGCAATAGGCTACCAGTTTTTTGCCGTTTACTGCGCCAACACCTTTGATAAGCGTTACTCCGATTTGATATAAAAGATCGTCTCCGGACATGGCCTCAAAAATAAAACATTTATGGGTAGCTTTGCGCAAAGATGACACAGCAAAAAACAGTTCTTGTCGCCCCAATGAACTGGGGGCTGGGGCATGCCACACGGCTTGTTCCCGTTATTGAACTGCTTTTAAGCAGGAAAGTAAACGTTTTGCTGGCAGCCGATAAAAGGCCTTATGATTTCTTAAAATACCGCTTCCCTGATTGTGAAATAATCCGTTTACCGGGATATGAACCTTACTATCCTGAAAAAGGATCGATGGCTTTTAATATGCTGCTTACGTTTCCGTATATGCTGGCAAAAGCACGCAAAGCAAAAAAATTACTTAAAGAAATCATTAACCGGCACGGTATAGACCTTATTATTTCGGATAACCGTTACGAATTGAGTTCCAATGAAACTTATTGTGTTTTCATTACCCATCAGTTAAGCGTTCAGACATTCGGATGGCAGCGCTTATTTCAACCACTGATTACCCGGTTAATTTACCGGCATATTAAAAAATTTGACGAACTATGGATTCCTGACTACAAAGACCGGCAGCGCAACTTGTCGGGCAGACTTTCGCACATAAAAACTTTCCCAATTGAAAATTATCACTTTACCGGCCCGTTAAGCCGGTTTAATCCTGACGATAAAATTAAGGTTAATGAGGAAACCGGCTTGCTTGTCATTCTATCAGGACCCGAACCGCAGCGTACTGTTTTCGAACAGCTGATCACAAAACAGCTACTACAAAGCAAGATCAAAGCCACTGTTTTACAGGGAAAACCAGGAGAATACAAAACGCGAAACAAAAAAAACATCACTTGCATTTCCCATGCTGACGACCGGCAGATGGCGACGCTGATCAAATCGGCAGAGATAGTTCTCAGCAGGCCGGGTTACTCAACTATTATGGATCTGTCCGTATTTGGAAAAAAGGCCATTTTCGTGCCAACTCCCGGACAAACAGAGCAGATATACCTGGCCCGCGAAGTAAAAAAACGAGGATATTGCTATTTCGAAGAGCAGGCATCGTTCAACATGGTGCGCGCAATCGAAATGTCAAAGAAATATGCCGGACTGCCTCAGCTTACGAAAAACAAAAAACTTGATGATCTGGTCGGGAAACTGTTGTCGCGTATTCAGGATACCCCTTCTGAATAATGCAGTTGTTTTATGTGTAAATTTGCCGTTAAACAACTGAACGATGCGCATTGAAAAGGACATGAAGCTGGCAGATGTCATTCATCACGATTTCAATCTGATCCCGGTAATCAACCGCTTCGGAATACAACTCGGCTTTGGCGATGGTACTATTGAGCAGATTTGCAAAGAGCAGAACGTAAATACAGCATTCTTTCTGCTCATCATAAATACTTATCACGATCCGCAATATTTCCCGAAGAAACATTTGCAAAGCTTTCCTGCCGGTTCTCTGGTTGCTTATCTCCATAATGCCCATGAGTATTATCTGGAGCAAAAAATTCCGGAAATAAAAAAACTGATCACTAAACTCACTGAAGAATCCGACGAAAAACATAAAGACAATTTTAAGCTTGCTCTTAATTTCTTCGAAGAATACGAACGCGAACTGACTGCCCATATCGACAGGGAGGAAACATCGGTATATCCCTATGTTGTTGAGCTGGAAAAAGTAATAGAAACAGGTGCAACACCGAAAAAAGTGCTTGCCCGGATGCAGTCATATTCCATTGCTGATTACGAAGATGAGCATGAAAATGTGGAAGAAAAGTTATACGATCTCAAAAACCTGATCATCAAATACCTGCCTTCGGTTCAAAAAGATGTAATCAGTTACAAAATACTTCGGGAACTTTTCGATCTGGAACGAGACCTTCGTGAACATGCACGCATCGAAGATATGATTTTAGTTCCGAAAGTAGAAGCTATGGAGTTTACCATCAGGAAAATGAGTTGATAACATGGCAGGAAAAATATCCATAGTGCTGATTGAACACTCTTACCTCCTGAGGGCAGGGATGGAAAGCCTGCTTATGGAACTTCCCGAAGTACAGCTTACAGAAGTATTTGACGGTTCGGAAAAACGTCTTGCGGAAAAAATCCTGCATCTGAAGCCCGACTTTATCATGATAAATCCGAAATCGGTCAGAGACTCTTTGAATTCTTTTATTCGCTCGCTGGGCAATGAGGTGCCTTTAACAGGCCTGATTGATGAGAACACACCACCGGAGATTCGTGGCAAGTTCAAACATATTTTGGTTATCACCGACAGTAAATACGATCTTCTTAACCGTATGCACAAATTGATAGGAACACATTACACGAAAAAGAGTGATTCGCATGAGAGCCGGCCCCTGAGCGAAAGAGAGACTACCGTTTTAAAACATGTTACTCAGGGTATGACCAACCAGGAAATAGCTGAAAAATTGTTTTTAAGTGTGCATACGGTCACCACGCACAGGAAGAATATTACCAAAAAACTGGGTATTAAAACTGTTTCAGGCCTTACAGTCTATGCCCTTTTAAATAAGGTTATCGACATGCGTGAAATTAATCAATAACAAAGCTTACACTAAATTTCATACCGCTCAATTCAAAACCCTTTGCTTTTGAAACAAACGGGTTGAGGTGTTTTTCTATATTTGCTTAAAATTTGCATCATGTTACATTATATTGTTTGGCGCGTAAACCCCGAAATTTTCAGCATTCCTTCCGATATATGGCTGGTTGGAGGCCTTGAGATCAGATGGTACGGATTGCTCTTTGCCCTCTCGTTTATTTTAGGCTATTATTTCATGCAGAAAATGTTCCGGCACGAAGGAGTGAGCGACAAAGTACTTGATGAACTGACGACCTACATGGTCATTTTCACGATTGTGGGGGCACGCCTGGGGCATTGCTTATTTTATGAACCGCAATATTACCTGGCACACCCGATAGAAATATTGAAAATATGGGAAGGAGGCCTGGCGAGTCACGGCGCGGCAATTGGTATTTTACTGGGATTGTATTTCTTTTCGCGGAAAAACAACAAACCCTATCTCTGGACACTCGACCGGGTAGTGATTGTGGTGGCACTTGCCGGATTCTTTATCCGGACCGGCAACCTGATGAACTCCGAAATCTTCGGCGATGTTACCACACTGCCCTGGGGATTTTATTTTGTTAAGAGTTACGACCCCGCCTACACTACGGATCCTCGGCATCCAACCCAGATTTACGAAGGATTAAGTTACCTGTTACTCTTTATTTTCCTGTGGAAATACTACTGGAAACATGACGGATATCCGAAGCAGGGAATGATTTTTGGCTATTTCTTAACGATCCTGTTTTCGGTACGGTTTCTTATCGAGTTTATCAAAGTTCCCCAGGTAGGGTTTGAAGAACACATGACGTTAAACATGGGCCAGTGGTTAAGTATCCCGTTTATCCTGATCGGTATCTTCCTCTTGTACTGGTCTAAGAAGCGAACGGAACCCACACCGGCACCTAAAAAATAGAAGCAGAAATCAATCTATTGCAGATTCATCAGATTTAGGTTGTCGTATAAGTCTTTTTCGATTTTATCGGCCAGTTCAGTCTGTCCGTTCTCACGAGCCAGCTCACTCAACCGCTGAAGTACCGCCAAGGACTCCTGAATATCATCACTGTAATAGTTCATGAAACGTTTTTTCAATGACGTGTAGTATTTCAGATCCTCCAAATACCTGTTGTATAACAGTTCTACAAGGTCATTACCTTTCTCTGTTGCTCCCGCGCTGTAATAATTATCAGCCCAGGGGATCATAAAATAATCAAACGGTATTTTGTTATTGGGGAAGAAATAAATACCTCTGTCGAGTACGGCTTCCACTGAGTCTGTTTTTCCTTCTTTCACCAGCGCCTGCGCCAGCCTGATGTAATCCTGCTTTATCATGCCCGAATTACGGTTGCTTTCCCTGTCAATCGTCACATCATCCTCATTCAATCTGCCCCACCTTACATCGTCTGCCATGAGTATCTCATACGTTCGTTCCGTGTCAACACCACCTACCCGCTGTATATAATCAGTTGCAGGAACCGGTTTAAACCGGTACACAATACCCTCAAGATGGCAATATTTGTCTATATTCAACACTTTGCTCACGCTGTTTGGGTTAGCAAAATATATGGGACGCTCCCAGTTGTTTGTAGCAATAATGTCGAGCAACATCAGGTCGTTGCGGAACAATCCGTTTTGTGTAACCCGCCAGGTAATTTCATCAACAATCTTGTCGGTATCTTCAGGAGCCACAGTACCTGAACTAACCGCGGCTTCTTTATCGATCTTCAGACTCAGATTTTTGGATGGCATATAGTTGATCCACTCGCCATTCTGCAACGGTACTTTTGTCCGTTTATCATTATTTTCAACAAAACTAAGAGCTTCTGAAACGCCTATAGCGTCTTCTATCCTTTCGAATATCGGCAGGTAATTCTGGTCGCCCTGTGCGTAAAACTTCCTGTCAATACTCAATGGCAACGGATCAGACTCATATACCTTTCTGAACATCTGATCAACATACCATTCTCCTGACGACAGCATATAATTCACCACACGTACATCTGTCCTGATACCTTCGACCTCCTGTACATACCATAAGGGGAAAGTATCATTGTCACCGTTCGTAAACAATATAGCGTTCGGCTCGCACGACTCAAGATACATCCGCGCAAAATCTCTGGCAGCATATTTTCCGGAACGGTCATGAGATTTCCATCCCTGTTTTGCCATAATGCCCGGCACCAGTACTAAAGATGCTAAGGTAACCGCAAGAGCAGCCACTGTTTTATTTTTGAGTTTATTCCTTAAACCGTCGTACAATGCCAGAACACCCAATCCAATCCACATCGAAAAAGCATAAAAGGAGCCGGCATAAGCATAATCACGTTCACGTGGCTGTAACGGGGTTTGATTCAGATAAACAATAATAGCAAAACCTGTCATGAAAAACAGTAAAAACACTACCCAGGTGTCTTTCTTGCTTTTCGAAAGCTGGAACAGGAAACCAAGCAGGCCCAGTAAAAGCGGCAAGAAATAGAACTTGGTACGGGCAGGATTTTTCATACTTTCCGGTAAATCAGTCTGGTTGCCCAACCGCCAGTTGTCGATAAATCCGATGCCACTGATCCAGTTACCATGATTGATCTCTCCCTGGCTTTCAATATTGTTCTGTCGTCCAACAAAGTTCCACATAAAATACCGCAGGTACATGTGATCAATCTGATAGGTAAAAAAGAACCTCAGGTTCTCGCCGAATGTAGGCTTATACACAATATCAGTACTGCCATCACCTTTCTGAACTTTGATGGGTGTACCTTTAATCTGTCCGTATTGTTTATATAATCTGATATGTTCCGGTTTTGAACTGCTCCACATCCTTGGGAAAAAGGTGTTGAAACGCTCATCATACACCGGAACGGTTCCTTCACGTTTGTCTATCACCACATACTTGCCTTTTTCCACATCTTTGGCATATACCGGCGTGCCGTTTTTACTGTCAACGGTGGGTGCATTGTAGTACCTCCCCACAAGTAGCGGCCATGTACCGTACTGCTCCCTGTTCAGATACGACAACAAACTGATAGCGTCTTTCGGGTCATTTTCATTGATGGGGGGATTGGCATTAGCCCTGATGACCAGAATAAAGAACGAAGAGTATCCGATCAGGATCAAAGTTAAAGCCAGGATAGACGTGTTCAGGATCACCTTGCCCTTTTTTCTACTGTAATAAAGCCCGCCAATGATCAGTGCAACAAGGACGAGAAAATAAATAATTGTTCCCGAATTGAACGGCAGTCCAATTGAATTGACAAAGAACAACTCAAATTTCCCCGCTAACTGAACGATCCCCGGTATAATCAAATACATGATAACCGCGAGAATAAATACAGAGAGAATACCTGCAGCGAAAAAACCTTTATAGGAAAACTTATACTTCTTGAAATAATATACGTAAACAATAGCGGGAATAGCCAGCAAGTTCAGCAGGTGAACCCCGATGGAGAGGCCAACTATGTAGGCTATCAATAAAATCCACCTGAAACCATGCCTGTGGCCGGCAACTTCTTCCCATCGAAGTATTGCCCAAAACACAACCGCCGTAAGGAATGACGACATGGCATACACTTCGCCTTCTACCGCCGAAAACCAGAATGAATCAGTAAACGTATAAGCTAAAGCACCTACAACACCTGCGCCCAGAACAGCCCACATATCTCCTTTATCCATTTGCCCGTCGTCTGACGTAACAAAAAGCTTCTTGGCCAGCATCGTTATAGACCAGAACAGGAACAGAATAGTCAAACTACTCGACAAAGCCGACATAATATTCACCATCAAGGCTACATGCTGTACATTGCCAAAGGCAAATAATGAGAAAAAACGGCCTAAAAGCTGGAATAAAGGAGCTCCGGGAGGGTGACCTACCTGCAGTTTATATGCAGTGGCTATATACTCGCCACAATCCCACCAGCTGGCAGTGGGCTCAAGTGTCAAAAAATAAACCAATGTGGCAAGAGCAAAAACAAGCCAGCCTATGATGTTATTCAGTTTTTTAAAGTTCTCCATCTTCAATGTGCTTTAAGGCTAATTAAAAGGCGAAAATAAGACTTTTCATAAAACCATTTTTTGTGCTGAATTATTATTTAACAGAATTTAATAATTTACTGACCACCAAACCATTTTACCACCAGAGCAGGCGATTACCTAAAGAAATTTTTTAAAAAACTAATTTGTAATAATAAAAATTCGAGTATCTTTGCACCCCGATTGTCCGATGGTGTAATGGCAGCACTTGTGATTTTGGTTCACACAGTCAAGGTTCGAATCCTTGTCGGACAACAAAAAGATATGATTGATTGAGGGGGCGGAAAGTCCCCTCTTTTTATGTACCATGATAAGAAAAGAACACATAGAAACATTGGTTGATGAATTTCTGGCAGGCACAGATATGTTTATGGTTAAACTGAGTGTGGGCAAAGAAAACATGATCAAGATATACATTGACGGCGACTCGGGTGTTCAGATTGATGATTGTGTGGCCTTAAGCCGGCATATAGAATCAAGCTTCGACCGGGACAAAGAAGATTTTGAACTCAGTGTGTCATCGGCAGGTATCGGTGAACCACTGGTACATAAGCGCCAATATGAAAACAGGATAAATAAACCTGTTGAAGTCCTTTTAAAAGATGGGGCAAAATTTAAAGCTGTTTTGCTGGGCATTGACAAAAATGAGATCAATGTAGCCCGAAAAATAAAAAGCAAACAGAAAAAAGGCAACAAATTTGTTACGGGCGACCCCGAAATCATTTCACTGGATGCCATTAAGCAAATAAAGGAAATAATAACAATCTAGAGATTAATAATAAGGAAATGGATACAATTAATTTGGTCGAAACCTTTTCTGAGTTTAAGGAATTTAAAAACATTGACAGAGAAACGATGATGCGCATTCTTGAAGATGTGTTTCATAACTTACTGATTAAAAATTACGGTGAAGAAGCCAAGTTCGATATTATTGTCAATATCGACAACGGCGATTTTGAGATATGGCATTACCGTGAAATCGTTGAAGACGGTGCCGTTGAAGATGAAAACCTTCAGATTTCTTTCTCAGAAGCTATCAAAGTGGAACCGGATTTTGAAGTTGGCGAAGATTTCTCAGAACAGGTAGGCCTGAAAGATTTCGGAAGAAGGGAAATTCTGGCCATCCGCCAAAATCTTGTATCTAAAATTCTGGAATACGAAAAAGACAATATTTACAAGAAGTATAAAGAAAAAGTAGGCGATATTGTCACCGGAGAAGTTTACCAGGTTTAGAAAAAGGAAATATTGATACTTGATGACGAAGGCATTGAATTGATCCTGCCAAAATCAGAACAAATTCCTTCCGATTATTTCCGCAAAGGTGATAACGTACGTGCAGTTGTAGCTTCGGTTGAACTCCGAAGTAATTCACCGGTGATTATTTTGTCGCGTACCTCTCCGGTATTCCTTGAAAGACTTTTCGAAGCTGAGGTTCCGGAAGTTTACGATGGCCTGATCACTATTAAAAAAATTGTCAGGGTACCCGGCGAACGGGCTAAAATTGCTGTAGAATCGTACGACGACCGCATTGATCCGGTTGGTGCCTGTGTAGGTATGAAAGGATCACGTATTCATGGTATTGTCCGGGAACTCAAAAACGAAAATATTGACGTCATCAACTATACCACAAATGAAACTCTGTATATCCAGCGCGCCTTATCGCCGGCAAAGATAACATCCATTAAACTGGATAAAGAAGCTGACAGAGCTGAGGTGTATATGAAACCCGACCAGGTTTCACTGGCCATTGGAAAAGGAGGATTCAACATCAAGCTTGCGGGTCAGCTTACTGGATATGAGATAGATGTATACCGCGATTCGGATGTTGAAACAGAAGATGTCGACTTACAGGAGTTTACGGATGAGATTGATCAGTGGATAATTGATGAACTTAAAAATATAGGTTGCGATACAGCTAAAAGTGTGCTTGATATCGATCCTGCGGATTTGGTTTCGCGAACCGATCTGGAAGAAGAAACCATCCAGGAGGTTGTCCGCATTCTTAAAGCTGAATTCGAATAAAAATATTATTTTTACGCTTGCCCGGGATTACTGGTATAGAATAATTAATAAACGTATATGACAGAACAAAAAAAGGTTGTTAGACTAAGTAAAGCTGCGAAAGAATTCAATATCGGGCGTGATACGATTATTGATTTTCTGGGGGAGAATGGGTTTACTATTGATAAAAACCCGAATACAAAGCTGACATCTGAAATGTACGACCTGCTCCTTGGCAAGTTCCAGGAGGAAAAACACGTTAAAGAGATTGCTCAGAAGAAAGAGCTGGAATACCTGGGAAAGCAATCTATTACAATTGAAGACAAGGTTGAGAAAGAAGGAAATAAAAAAGACACTTTTGATGATTTCGAACCTGCGCAGGAACTGTTTATAAAAAATGTTGGCGTTGACTACCCTGCCAAAGAAAAAACAAAGAAAGAAGTTGTTAAAAAAGAACCGGAAAAGACGCAGATAAAACAGGAAGACAAAAAAGAAACAGCAGAGGCTAAAGAAACGAAAGAAGAGCCGAAAGAAGAAGCAAAAGATGCTGGTGATGTTAAAGTTCTTGGAAAAATTGATCTCGACAACCTGAATCAGAAAACCAGACCAAAGAAAAAAACCAAAGAAGAAAAAGAAAAGGAAAGAGCGGCTAAAAAAACAACAGCTAAACCGAAAAAGAAGGAAGAGGTTGTAGAAGCAGAAAAAGAGGTTGTTGCTGAAGAAGAAGTAACAGAGAAAACGGAAAGCAAACCTGAAGCAGAAATTACTGAAAAAGCTGAAAAGAAAGAAGCTGTAGAAAAAGAAGACGATAACTTTATACCCACCAAATTTGAGAAGCTAAAAGGCCCTGAGGTTGTTGGAAAGATAGAACTTAAGGAGAAAGAGAGAAAACCAAAGAAAGAGAAAAAACCTGTCGCTTCTTCTAATGACAAAGCAACGCAGAATAAGAAAAAGAGAAGGCGGATTAAATCGCAGCCAGGTGTTAAAAAAGAAGATATAAAGTGGGAAGCAAAGAAAAAAACGCATGGCAGGAAGAAAGAAATAAAACATGAGCCCACGGAAGAGGAAATCCAACAAAAAATTAAGGAAACGCTGGCACGCCTTGCTCCTGCCGGAAAATCAAAAGCTTCAAAATACCGCCGGTTAAAAAGAGAGACTGTTTCGCAATCGATGCAGGAAGAACTTGAACGCCAGGAGCTGGATAAATCAGTTCTGAAAGTCACGGAGTTTCTTACGGCCAACGAGTTTGCCAACATGATGAGTGTTAATGTAAACGAAGTCATTAAGTCGTGTATGCAACTTGGTTTGTTTGTGTCGATTAACCAGCGGTTAGACGCTGAAACAATTGTACTGGTTGCGGAAGAATTCGGTTATCAGGTTGAGTTTGTCGGAGTAGATGATACCGACAACCTGGATGTTACCGAAGAAGAAGACAAACCGGAAGACCTGGTTGACAGGGCACCTATTGTTACGGTAATGGGGCACGTTGACCACGGTAAAACAAAACTCCTCGACTATATCCGTAAAGCCAATGTTGTAGCCGGTGAAGCTGGTGGAATTACACAGCATATCGGAGCTTATGAGGTTACTACCGAAACCGGTAAAAAAGTAACATTTCTTGATACGCCGGGACACGAAGCGTTTACCGCCATGCGTGCCAGGGGTGCTAAAGTTACCGACATTGCCATTATTGTAATTGCTGCCGACGACAGTGTTATGCCGCAAACAAAAGAAGCCATTAACCATGCTCTTGCTGCCGGAGTACCCATTGTATTTGCATTTAACAAAATGGATAAGCCCGGTGCCAATGCCGATAAAATAAAAGAACAGCTTTCCACAATGAATATACTTGTGGAAGACTGGGGAGGAAAATACCAGGCGCAGGAAATATCTGCCATCACCGGAATGGGCATAAGCGAGCTGCTTGAGAAAGTATTGCTCGAGGCAGAAATGCTGGAATTGAAAGCTAACCCGAATAAACCCGGAAAAGGAACCGTTATCGAATCGTCACTGGATAAAGGCCGCGGATACGTTGCTACAATTCTGGTACAGGACGGAACGATGAGACAGGGCGACATAATCCTGGCAGGGCCTGTATTTGGGAAGGTAAAAGCTTTGTTTAATGAACGAAATGTAAAAATTGACGAAGCGGGGCCATCTTCTCCGGCAGTTGTACTCGGACTCAACGGTGCACCGCAGGCAGGTGACCTGTTCAACATCATGCTCGATGAGAAAGAGGCTAAAAACCTGGCAGCAAAACGGTTGCAACTCATAAGAGAACAAACACAAAGAACCACCAAACATATTACGCTGGATGAAATCGGCCGACGGATCGCTATCGGTGACTTTAAAGAACTTAACATTATTGTTAAAGGTGATGTAAACGGTTCGGTGGAGGCACTCTCCGATGAATTGCTAAAACTGTCGACCGAAGAAGTGCAGGTGAATGTAATCCACAAAGCTGTAGGCGCAATCACCGAGTCAGATATTGTGCTTGCTTCAGCATCCGATGCTATTATCATTGGTTTCCAGGTGCGCATGGTGCCTCAGGCTCGTAAATTAGCCGAAAAAGAACAAATTGACGTACGGCTTTACTCCATTATTTACCAGGCTACTGATGAATTGAAAGCTGCTGTGAAAGGCATTCTGGTGCCAAAAACCGAAGAAAAGATCATTTGTAACCTTGAAATCAGGGAAGTGTTCAAAATCACAAAAGTGGGTACCATAGCAGGATGTTATGTCCTTGACGGAAAGATTGCCCGGAATACCAGCGTTCGCCTTATCAGAGACGGTATTGTTGTGTACACCGGAAAACTCGGATCGCTGAAACGCTTTAAAGAAGATGTAAAAGAGGTTGCCGCAGGCTACGAATGCGGACTGAATATCGAAAACTTCAACGACATTAAAGTAGGCGACATTGTAGAGGGTTACGAAATAGTTGAAGTAGCGAAGTAATCTTTAGTACACTTTTAGCCTGTTTTTCGGGGGGACGATATAAAATCTTCGAGACCTTTATTCTCCTGATACGATTCTTTGTTATTCTTCGCAGTAAAAATGATCGCTATTTTGCTGTATACTGACCGTTATAAAGCCATTATGGCCAAAGCTGCAAACAAATAACTAATAACGCATTCAAGGTTATGAACGTTTTGATTTTTTCAGTTTTTCCTCCTGAAACACTAACGGAAGCAGGTGTTCAATACCGTTAACAGCCTGAATTATTCCCTCCTGTCCCTTCATGATGATCCTTATTTTACCGTTTTGGCGGTTTTCCGTTTCTGCAATAACCTGACGACAGGCTCCGCATGGAGTAACAGGCGATTTGGTAATAAAATGCTCAGCTTCCGCCGTAATGGCAATCGCTTTCACCTTCACATCAGGATAAATTGACTGGGCATGGAAGATTGCAACCCTCTCGGCACATAAACCCGAAGGATAAGCGGCATTCTCCTGGTTACTTCCCTGAATTATTTTGCCATTTTCGAGCAATACGGCAGCCCCTACATGGAATTCGGAGTATGGAGCATAGGAACCGCTAAGTGCTTTCTGTGCATGTGTTAACAAGCTGAGGTCCGCTTTTCCCAACGAACCGGCGTCATCATATTCCTCAATCTGAATTTGTATTTTTCTGATATTCATTTTACGGTGATTTACCGCTAAGTTAGAAAAAATTAAGTCCCCCGTCTAAATTGCATTTCTGCGTTCTTTCCCAAACAACAGGAAGGAGTAAAAAAACGCAAATAATGTTGCCCCTGCCTGCGTCTCAATTGTATCATCCGAAAACATGGAGATAATAATAATGATAAAGAAGGTGACAAAGAAATAATCCTGAAATCCATTCACTTTTACCGGAGGATAGATCAGTGCAAATATAAACAGTAAAAATCCAAACACGCCAAAGGTGATGAATACAGCAAGGAACTGGTTGTGTGCATGAAACATAAACTCTTTCTTGAGCTCAGAACCCATTTCCGTATACTGATTGATGAGTTTGTCCTCGATATCGCCTGTACCCACACCTGTCCAGAAATTATCCTTAATAAGTTTTATTGCCGCCTTTGAATACTCAATGCGTTGCATCACCGAACTACCACTGGGATCACCTGTTTTCTGGTAAACGTAATACCCCATCATAATTTTGAGCATGCGTGTGCGCAGACCGGGATTTTTAACATAGTTGTAATTGGCAACACCTTTTTCTACCATTCTTACATCCCAATCAGTTAGCGCATTAACACCCTGGGCATCTTTTCTTAAATCTTTGGAAGTCAAATAACGGATCAGCGTTTCTTTAACACTTTCACCTCCATCCGTTCTGCCATTATATTTATACGTACTGCGGCTG
>QMPO01000031.1 GCA_003648625.1 Bacteroidota bacterium | reverse complement strand
TCAATGCCTTGTTAAGTGTACAAGCCGCCATTTATTTTTATGACTTCACCTGTGATGTATGAAGCCCCTTCGGAAGCCAGGAATCCAACCGTTTCCGCCACTTCCTCAGGTGTTCCGAAACGGTTTGCCGGAATAAGTTTTTTTAATTCCTTTTCATCCAGACCCTGCGTCATTTCGGTTTTAATGTACCCTGGAGCTACCGCGTTTACCGTGACTTTCTTTTTACCCACTTCCTGGGCAAGCGCTTTGGTTGCACCAATAACACCTGCTTTGGCTGCCGCATAATTGGTTTGTCCCGGTAAGCCTTTTTGTCCCGAAAGAGAAACCACGTTGATGATTCTTCCGAATTTACTTGTGATCATATCTTTAAGCAAACCGGACGTAACATTATAAAAGCTGTTCAGGTTGGTATCGATGACAGATGCCCAGGTGTCTTTTTCCATCCAAACCAATAATTCATCTTTCGATGTGCCGGCATTGTTCACCAGAACAGCTATATAGTCGTCCTCATGCTCTTGTTTCCATTCTTCAAGAGTGGTCTTTACCCGGTTTGTATCGGTCACGTCAAAGCTCATCAGTTCCGCTTTGTTTCCCGAATTTTCAATTTCTTCTTTAACCGTCAGAGCCGCTGTCTTATTGTTGTTGTAATGGATAATGACCGGATAGCCCATTTGTGCCAGTTTATGGCAAATAGCTTTTCCTATACCCCCTGATCCACCTGTTACTAAAGCGTATTTCATTATCCGATAATATTAGGTGCTGACGCCTTTAAATAGTTCTTGATTTTTTCCAGGTCGGTGTATCTTGGACTGTCATCGGTAAATACAGGTACCTGAGTCCTTAATTCGCGGAATATTTTATTTGTTTCCGTAGCGAGCTGGCTTTCTAAGGATAAATAATCTATTGCCTGTATGATGGCCAGATACTCAACTGCCAGTACTTCAAAAGTGTTGTCAATGACTTTCTTTGCCATCAGTGCTGCGTTTGTTCCCATGCTTACAATGTCTTGATTGTCATTGTTGTTAGGGATGCTGTGAACATACACAGGATTAGACATTGTCTGATTCTCGGCAACCGTTGAAGTAGCTGTAAACTGAGTTCCCTGTAGGCCAAGGTTAAGTCCCAATATTCCTAAATTTACAAAAGGCGGGAGTATTTCGTTGAGTTTATGATTCATTAAAAAATTGACCTGTCGTTCGGCAAGCATGGATAATTTTGTGGTGGCTATTTTTAATTTATCCATTTCAAAGGAGACATAGTCGCCATGAAAATTTCCACCGTGATATACGGTTTTAGTTTTCATATCCACTACGGGGTTGTCATTTACCGAATTCAGCTCATTTACAAGTACTTCCTCAGTATTATAAAGTGTGTCGCATACGGGACCTAGGATTTGCGGAACACACCTGAGCGAGTAGTATTCCTGAATTTTTTGTTTGAATATTTTCTCCTCAATCTTACCATTGTAAAGATGGTCTGAACGTTTCTTTATCAGCTGGCTGTTTTTAAGCGTTTTGCGCATTGCCTCAGCAATAATTTGCTGGCCGCGGTGTTGTTTGGTCGAATTGAGTTCGTGGGAGAAATGATCGTCAAACGATTGAACAATCTCGTTGATCATGGCTGATGCCAGCACCGACCAGTTGATCAGCCTTTTGGCATAAATGGTATTCACAATACCGATGCCCGACATAACTGATGTTCCGTTGATCAACCCCAGGCCTTCCCGTAAATGAATAGTTAACGGAGTGATGTGATTTTCTTTAAAAACTTTTTCTGTAGCTACTCTTTTCCCGTGTTGCATCACCTCACCTTCGCCAATCAATACTAATGCCAGGTGCGCAAGCTGAACCAGATCGCCACTGGCACCTACACCGCCATGTTCGGGGATGTAAGGAATAATATTTTTGTTGATAAGATCTGCCAGTAATTTAATGGCGTCAGCATGCACGCCGGAGTAACCCAGTGAAAGGCTTTTAAGCCGGGAAATCATGGCCGACCTGACATAATCAGGCGGAAGAGGTTTGCCGCTACCCGCAGCGTGGCTTCGTATAAGATTGTATTGAAGGTTGATTTGATCTTCGGTATCGACTCGATACTGCGCCATTGGCCCCAGTCCTGTGTTCACCCCGTATATTACTTTGTTGTTTGAAAACTCTTTGAGAAAAAGGAAAGATTGTTCAACCAGGTTCAGTGTTTCATCCGATAAGATGATTGAATCATTATCGAAAAGAATATGTTGATAGTCGTCAAGTTTTAATCGTTCAGTAGAAAGGGTAATCATTCGGTCGATAGAATTGAAATTCTGTTAAAAACGGCAAAGTTACAATAATGCTTCTAAAATAGAAATCATTAAGTAAATTACCTGATGACCGCCTGATTTTCTTTTCCGGAAAGCTTATAAATTGCTGATACGGACGGAGATTACAAGGTTTCTTGTCAGACCATCGGCGCGGTAGTCTCTGTCAATAACGGGAAAGGCCAGTTGAAAGCTTAATTGCCTGCCGTTTTTAATAGGTTTCGAATAAGTGGCACCAAGGTTAAGTGTTACCCCTTGTGATCCGTCAAGAACAGTATTTACATCGTTTTTAATTATCTCGCTTTTTTGAAGGCGGTATATTGCCAGCAAAGTAAATATGAACGAACCGGGAGATTTCAGTTTAAGGTTATACCTGGCCCTTGCATACAGATCATCGCCTCTTTTCAGGTAAGCCGATTCGTAATATTGTTTGTTGGGGTCTGTTTCGTTTTCCGGAACCAGATATTCATTTTCATTTCTTCCAAACGGATGCTGATATGCGAAGTAAAAGTTCCACTTCATACGTGCATACTGCAGTCCGGCAATAATATCGTAGGTGCCCAGGCTTGTCTGGTAAGCCATGGGTAATGGCTGTTCGTCAAGGGAAAGGTCAGCATTATTGGTTTTAATCCTGCTTCCCACGATACCGGTAAGTTGATAGTTCTTATCCCTGAAAAAGTCCTGTGATAATGATAGGATCAGGTCGCCCACGCCATATGTGTATCCCAGGTTTCCATAAGTAAAAATATACGGCACCCTTAATTCGGTTCTGGTAGAAGGTGTTATTTTATATTGCACACCCAGAGTTGATTGCGCGATGAATATAAATTTTTCACCCAGTCCAAAACTCTGATCAAAGCTTAGCGTTACTTTCCGGGTTTGTTTTTTCTCGTCTGAATTAAAGTCGAGGATATCAACAGAACATGCGCCGGCATCACTACATCCCTGTCCTCTGCTCAGTGAGCTTGCGAAAATGAGAAATATCAGGAAAATTAACTTTCTGTTCATAATTCAATTTATTGTAAGAGTATAGGAGATAGGTCGTGTTTTTCCTGCCAACCTTACAATAAACACTCAATTATAACATGTATTTACTTACATTTCTTTGTTATATACCGGATTGGCATACAATTTCAGAAAGAGGTGTTTCAGATCTTCTTCCGGACCGTCCACTGCTTTATAAAGTTCTTCCAGCTTTTCGTTAAACTTCCGGATGGTTGCCTTATCGTATTTGTTTGCAAATTTGTTTGTGTTCTCCAGCAAATCGTAAGCCAGATAATTAGGAGGCCAGAGTTTATAACTGGCATAGATTTGTTTGTCAATCAGATGCGCAACCTGTTCCAGGATCAGATTGTTGTGGACAGACGTATCGAGATTGTCAAAGTCTCTTTCGACTGTGTTTCCCACGGTAAGGTGGATCTTTCCTTTATAGGCCGCCACACCACCGATAATGCTTTGCAGGTCTTCATCTTTTTGCTTTACATAAGTTGTTTGTTGCGAGATATACAATTCACGGACCTTCATTATATCACAGGGTTCCCATTCGTAAGAAATGGAAACGGGTGTTATGTTCAGATTTTTCAGTGAGCCAGGCGGAGGTGGTTGCCCTGAGAGGCTCAGCATTTTCAGGATGCTCGGATCCGTTTTGTCAGTACCGTCTTTTGTCCTGCCTTTACGTTGTGCAATCCAGACAGATTGCTTTCTTTCCGTCACACTCTCCCGTATATATGATGACAGAATCTGCGAATTTCTCAGCATCTCTTTCGGACTTCCTTCCCTGAATACGGTAATCATGCCGTTTACTTTGCCCAGGTCAACAATAAAGGGTGAAATCATCAGGTTGTCGCCCCAGGTTATTTCGCATGATATTAAACCGTGCTTTACCAGTCCCAAAGCAAGAAACGAAGAGTCGAGGATGATGTCGCGGTGATTTGCAACAAAAATGTATCCTTTGTCTTTTTCCAATTGATCAATTCCTGAAAATGTAAGCTGATCCGATGTTTTTTCAGCAATGGAAGAGATCACCTGAACCATAAAGTTCTTGTGGAACTCCTCCCTTGACTTCGTGTTGGCAATAATTTCTTTTAAAGCCTCCTGGTCTTCTCCGGGAAATAAAAAATCAAGGATATTCTGGAATGTGGGGTTAGCTAGAATACGTTTTAAAGCTTCAGGTATTTCATCCTGACGATAAGGACGAATTGAGTCGTAATCAGATGCCATCATTTGTTAAAGATAATCGTTAAAAATAGCTATAAAAATTTATTTCCACAGGCTTTCAGGATAAAATCCCTGGTGAATCAATTGATTTATTTTTTCAATCGTCACAGCTTTGTCTTCTTTGTATGTTACACCAAACCATTTATCATTGCTTGTGAATACTTTACAGCGCACATCTCCGGTTTTAATGAGCCTGCTTATCAAATAGGGGATATAAAACTCAGCTTCTGTATTTGTGCTGTTTTCCGCTATAAAGCGTCTGAACTCCATTTCTGCCTGCGTAAACAAACGGGGAGTAAAACCCCAGAAGTTCATGGAAACAACTGACTGATCTTCCAAAAAAGTATCCGATGCATGATCGCTAAAGACTATTTTGCCATCTTTTCGGATAATTTTAGTGCGTTCAACAACCTCTGTCAGATAACCATCTGATATCTGGCATATTCCCCGTGACACGCTGCCGTGGTCAGAGAGCGTATTTTTTAACCGGTAACCTACCATGGCGCAAACATCCTCGTTGTTCCCCAATGGCGAAAGAAAATCAGATATCAAAGAGAAAGCCTGCCTTCCATAAAAATCATCGGCATTGATCACAGCAAAAGGTTCGTTAATGCAATTTCTGGCTGCCAGCACGGCATGCCCGGTGCCCCATGGTTTTGTCCGGGACGGATTTACGGCAATTCCATCCGGCAGGTCAGATAATTCCTGCAATATATATTCGGTTTTAATTCTGTTTTTCAGACGGGGCTCGTAAATGGCTTTAAAATCATCAATGATACGGGAATTGAGTACAAAAACCACTTTTCCGAAACCGGCTTCTATAGCATCATAAACGGAGTAGTCAATAATACTCTCCCCCGAAGGACCAATTTTATCCATTTGTTTGATCCCTCCGTAGCGACTGCCTAGTCCTGCAGCCAGAATTAAAAGTGTTGGCCTCTTCATTTATTAAAAATTAATATTATCGATTTATGTGTTTACCTATTTTATGTCCCGCTGCCGCAAAAAACAGAATGAACAGATAACACGGCACCAATATCCAATAGGCTTCCCGGCTTCCTATGTGGTCAAGCCCCGCAAGATACCCGTATAACAGCGGGATCAATGCTCCGCCTGCAATGCCCATGATCAGTAAGGCGGAACCCCTTTTCATAAATTTTCCCAGTCCGTCAATTGCCAGAGGCCAGATAGCCGGCCACATAATTGAGTTGGCAAATCCGAGCAGGGCGATGAACAACACAGAAGTATAACCACTTGTAATTGTTGCCAGTATGGAAAACAGCACACCAAGCAGGGCAAAATATTTCAACGCCTTTTCCTGTGATATATATTTTGGGATGGCAATGATGCCGAAAAAATATCCTACAATCATACCTGTGAGTGTAAATGATGAAAAGAATTTAGCCTCGGAAAGCTCGAAACCAAGCGATTTGCCGTAAGCAATAAGTGTATCAACGGCAACCACCTCGGCTCCCACATAGAAGAAGATGGTAATTACGCCCAGCCACAAATACGGGAACTGAAAAATACTGGTTCTTTTTGAGCTTTCTGTTTCTCCGGTATCCTCTTCTTCCGCATCAATATCCGGTAGGGGAGAGAAGCGTACCATAATTGCGAGCAAAAGGAGTACACCAGCCATTACGACATATGGCATGATCACTTTTGCTGCCAGCAGGTCAAGTTCAGCAGCTTTTGCTACGGCATCCATTGAAGCCATTTTCTTTTCGAGTTCATCAATCCCCGCCAGAACAATGGCGCCAAGAATAACAGGGCTCAATATACCGGCAAATTTATTGGCCACTCCCATAATGCTGATTCTTTTCGCAGCACTTTCAATGGGTCCCAGAATAGTTACGTACGGGTTTGAAGCTGTTTGCAGTATAGCCAGTCCGGTTCCCTGCACAAAAAGTCCCAGTAAAAACCACCAATAAGTTCTTGTCATCGCAGCAGGAATAAAAATGAGTGCTCCCACTGCCATAATTCCCAATCCTAAAGACATACCGTTTTTAAAACCAATCTTCTCCAGCACTTTGGACGAAGGTAAAGCCATGACAAAATAAGAAATGTAAAAGGCAAACGTTACCAGGTACGATTCGAAAGAAGTTAATTCGCATGAAATGCGCAGGTAAGGGATTAGTGTTGCATTAAGCCAGGTGACAAATCCGAAAATGAAGAAAAGAATTCCGATGATGGAAATGGACAAAACGTATTGTTTACTGCTTAACTTTTGATCACGGGTTGTTCGGGGCATAATAAATGTTCAAGTAGATTTAATTGGCGGGTAATATTACAAAAAAAACCGGACAGATAAGCCTGCCCGGTTGACGATTGTTTGTCTTACGACTATTTAGTCAGAGAGATTTTTTTTGTGGTAACACTATCTTCTGTTTTAATCTTAATAAAATAGATACCGTTTGGCAATTCTGATAGGTCTATTTGCTGTGTTCCGGATACAGAATATTCACCAACCCTGCTTCCATTAGCACTATAAAGTGAAGCATTAGCTGTTTTATTGCTCTCTATGTAAAGCATCCCGCTGGTAGGGTTAGGGAAGACTTTTACTTGTTCATTTTCTATATCATTCATACCTGTGGCAACGGTAAATGTTACTGTATAACGGTTATGTGCAGAATGATCTTCGGCAAAGACATCAATTGTCGTAACATTGTCTCTGAGTTCATCGGCAGGTAGAACAACTACAGTTGCATTTTCGTCTGCTGCGATAGCTAATACATCAGGTATTTCCGTAGAACCTTCCGGTAGCTCAACATAGTAATCATAAACAGCCGGGTCAAAGCCTGGCACACTCGATCCGTCAACAAACAGAAAACTTAATGAAGCATCTGTATTATACACAGCATCTTCAAGGGAATAGCCCGATTGAAATACTTCCTTGCTCCCGTAATCCTGGAAAATGAATGCCACACCCAGGTCGTCCCACTCTTCAACATTGGTACCTGCCAGGTCGACAGTTTGTGTCAACGAATATGGCTCACGGTCGGATAAATTAAGCGTAACGCCTTCAGCATCCGGGATCATTTTCATCATAACGTGTTCAAACTCCGTTTCCCCGTTATTCCCAACATTACCGGTGGTTAAATACTCAAAAACAACAACGTATAATTTGAAATCGGTATAATTGGCATAAGGCACCAAATTTACTGTCGCGGTTATTTCCGTACCATTAAAGGTATGTGAACCAACAGCACTGGCAAACCCCGGCAGTTGAACAGCCTCGTTGAAAAATGTATTCACAGCGCCAATAGTTGTCCCTACCTGTGAACCGTTACCATATAAATCTGGTACAAAACTAACCCCGTAATAAGCTCTTCTCACGCCTCCTTCTTCAGTATAATAAGGATCGCCCGGTGCAGGCCAACTCATTTGGTACTTTACAAGTGTTATCTGATCGCTATGGTCATCGCACCAAGGGACGAACTGGTTGTTGAATCCTGCACAAGGGGCACATGTGGAAGAGGTAAATTCTTCAAATAAAGGAGTCCTGCTACCAGCATAACTGGCTACATGAATGGTTTTCATCAACAAATTATTATCCGTATCGTCATCAATTCCATCGTTTACGCCCGAAATCCAAACATCGAGCATGTGGTCTCCTACAGGAAAATCGAACAGATCTTCACAGGTAAAATAATAAGAGTCTCCGGTGGCTAAAGAAAGTCCTTCAAAAGATGTTGTTGATGTGTCTCCGCTGTCAACTGACCAGCTCACAGCAAGTGAAGTAATATCATTTATCCCCCTGTTTTTAACCCGGCCTGTAACTTCATCTACACCGTAAAGGTACCAGGGGGTGTTAATTACTGTCAGTTTAGCATCGAGAGGATATGGCGTGTATAATTCAATATTATCAATGTACCAATAGTCAAGATTGTAAAAGTTTCCATCCAGATAAATACAAAACTGAAAATCGGATTGCCCTACATCGTCATTTGTTACTGCTATAATTCTTTCTTCAGGTCCGATATTACTGGTTGTATTAACTTCCCAAACAATATGCCAGTCGCCTCCGCCTGATCTTGTAGCAACACCGATCTTTGGCCCGCTCGAGTAATTATCTAAAAAGTGGTTAAACGAAATATTCACATCACTCACTCCTGTAAGATCAACTTCGGGAGAAATAAGGCGTGAAACACCGGTTCCGTTAGTCCAGGTAAATTTAGCTTCCGGAGGAATTCCACCGGCTTCATCGGAGCCTGAAGTGCTCCACTGGTTGCTATAACCATCAATGGTCCAGCCCGTAGGCGGCATCTGATCAGCGCTAAAATCTTCCGTAAGATATGTTTGCCCGTTTACGATAAACGATGAGCAAAGCAATACAATTAATAAAAAGTAGATTTTTTTCATAAGGTCAAAAATTATTATTTGTTTAAATAACTAAATGAAATTTAAAAGGTCTTCTAGCCAACCATTTGGCTTATTCTCTCATGCTCTGATAAATTATATAATTTATGCTGCAATGAGATTCTCGCCCTGGCTAATTGAGATTTGGAGGTGTTTATCGAAATATCCAGCATTTCCCCGATTTTCTTATGTGAATACCCCTCAATGGAATATAAGTTAAATACCATTCTGTATCCGTCAGGTAGTTTTTGAACTAAGGATAATAGCTCTTTATTCGACATTCTGGAAACAGCATCGGGTTCAGCAATGGAAGCTACATGCACGTTCTCCAGATCAATATTTTTGTTCAATAAGTTTTTCTTTTTATAAAAATTCAGGGCGGTTGTAACCATAATCTTCCTCATCCACCCTTCCAAATACCCTTCATTTCTGAAATCTTTCAGGTATTTAAAAATTTTGATAAATCCTTCCTGAAGGATATCTTCCGCATCGGTATTGCTTTTAGCATATCTCAGGCAGGTTCCAAAAAGCTTTGGCGCATACTTTTTGTAAAGTTTGTTTTGTGCTTGTCTGTTGTTCTTAAAACATTCCTCAAGTAAAACAGCATCGCTTACATGTTCATCATACGGGCCCATTTACTATTTAGTTAATCTTATAATGAATCAAAAGTAAATTTTGCAATTGGAAAATAATGTTAAATTACTTCTACATGACTTCTACAAAAGTATAATAAATAATGATTCTAAATAAAATAAATTCTACATAAAAAATATAAAATACGAAAAATCAGATAGATAGAATTGCTTTGAATACTACATTAGTAATGCTAAATATTTTGAAGGTACTCAGGCAATAGTTCGCTGTTGGCTAATTCCATCTTTTTCCGAAGGCGATATCTGCTCATCTCAACGGCTTTAACAGAAGTGTAATTAATAACCGCTATCTCCTTGGATGTGAGGTTTAAACGTAAGAAAGCACAAAGCCGCTCTTCATTTTTTGTCAGGTTTGGAAACCTGGCTCTTAACCTGTTGAAGAAATCATCATACGAACTGTCAAGTTTATGTTGAAATTCTTCCATATCTTCTTTCAGGCTCAGGTTTTGCTGGATGGCAGTATTCAACTCTGACAATGTCCTGCTTGTTTCTTCATCTGATCCACAAGGCAGTTTTTTCAATTCTTTTTGAAGATGTTGCAGTATTTCATTTTTTTGAACCAGATGAAGTGCGAAATTCATTAAATCGTTGTCTTTGCTATGTATCTCGGTTTCCATTAGTTCTTTTTGAGCAGCATGTATTTCTGCATCTTTCTGCCGGATTAACCTTTCTTTAACGATTTTAGAACGGTATCTGTTTATTATAAGAAAGGAAATAATAACTAAGAAAAAGACACTTAAAATAAGTAAATTGAGTTTTAGTGTATTTAATTTCCTTTCGTTTTCAAAGAGAACGATTTCATTTTTGGCAATTTGAAGTTCTTTCTCCTGGAGATCACTTTTAAACCGCGACTGTAGCTCGGTTATCCGATTATTCTTTTGCCGTTGATCAATTGAGTCTCCGTATGAAGAAGAGATTTTAAAATAGGAATATGAGTCCTTGTAATTTCCCGTTTTTTCGTAAGTGTTTGCTAATCCCTGAGCGGCCTCGGCTATATGTGGCCAATGACTTGATGAAGTGGCGATGGCATAAGCGGTTTTGTAATATTTAAGTGCTTCATCAAAGTTGCCGTATCTATTGTGTTGCCCGGCCATTGTGAGAAGCAGTTCGACTTTTCTTTCCTTATTATTGATTTCTTCGATTATTTTATATGCTTTAGCAAAATATACAAATGCCTCTTCCTTTTTACCTTTCTCACTTTTGATAAGTCCGATGTTTTCGAGTGTGGTTGCCATTAGAATTTTATAATTGATCTTTTCGTTGAGAGATTGGCTTTGCTCATAATAGTTAAGTGCAGAGTCGTATTTTTCCTGCATGCGATAGATTTCCCCAATGTTGTTCAGGGCGATGGCCATTCCTTTTTCCGATCCTGAGCGCTCCCAGATTGATAGCGCTTCTTTATAATAATAATGGGCCTCTTCATAATTTTTCTGGCGGAAGAAAATGCCGCCAATCCGGTTGTATGTATTTGCAATTAAATCCTGATCGTTCAGTTCGATACCGAGACTCAATGCTTTTTCATAATACTGCATAGCACTTTCCAGATTGTAGTTATCTATATACGATAACCTGCCAAGTTTGCCGTAAACCTCTGCAAGTTTTTTTGTGTTACCAAGGCTGTTGTATAATTTGGCACTGATCAGATAGTAGTTGATGGCGGGCTGAAAATTATTATTCATTTGAAATAAATCACCCAAAGCTTCTGTGGCTTTTGCTCTTCCCTCTTCCGACTGAGTAGTGTTAGCCAGTTGAACGGCCTGACGTGCATAAGAAATTGCATTCTCAAGATCAACGTATTTGGTTTCTTCTGCCAGATTGAGAAAGATCTGAAGCTTCTCGAGGTCACTTTTATCATCGGAAATCTCAGTGGTTATTTCCAGGCTTGACTGCCCGTTTAATACACTGCCTGAGAACATTATGAAGAAAGTTATAATATAGAAACATATGCGGTTCATTTCTGTGCTCATTAAGTGCAGGTACAAAGTTAGTTAATATGCTTTAAAAGAAATATTTCGCTTATATTCTGGTTGTACATTATTCGATATTGTACTTTCTTTTTTTAAGGTAATCGTAGATGCTGATCTGTGCACGTACCAGCGGTTCTTCGTCCGATTCTCTTGTTTTGTATATGTTGTTGTGTTTTAGATTTACATAACGTGCTTTTACATTGTCGGCTAATTGTATTTGCAGTGTATCCAATATTTCCTGCTGCAGATCTTTATCATAAACCGGGCAGGCAACCTCAAAGCGGTGATCAAAATTACGCACCATCCAGTCGGCAGAAGCCAGGTAATATTTAGGACTTCCCCCGTTATTAAACACGAACAAACGTGAATGCTCAAGGAATTTGTCCACAATGCTGATCACCTCAATATTTTCGCTCAGGCCTTTAATCTGCGGTACAAGGATACAAATGCCACGACATATGATCTTAATTTTAACGCCTTCTTTCGATGCTGTGTAAAGTTTGCGCACGATCTTCTGATCGGTCAGGTTGTTTAATTTAATAATAGCCCAGGCTTCCTTGCCTTCCCTGGCATTTTTTATTTCATTGTTGAGCAAGCGGATAAAGCTGTTCCTTATATAATAGGGAGCTACAAGAAGATGCTTGAATTTTGGCGGATTGTAGGGCGATTCAAACAAATGAAACATTGTATTTACTTCTTTGGCTATGCCCTGATGTGCTGTTAACAGGCTGTCATCGGCATAAACCTTTGCTGTTGACTCGTTGAAATTTCCGGTGCTTATATTGGCATAATAAACATTTTCTCCGTTTTCTTTTCTTCTGATCACCATCAGTTTGCTGTGTACTTTAAACCCGGGTAAGGTTTTTATAAGTTTTACACCTTCTTCAGTCAGTTTTCTGATCCAGTAAATGTTGGCCTCTTCGTCAAACCTTGCCTGGATTTCCAGAAATACGGTTACGTTTTTACCGTTCCGGGCTGCATTGATCAGTGCATTGATAACATTCGAATTCCGTGCAGCTCTGTAAAAGGTCATTTTAATAGCCCTCACTTTGGGGTCGATCGCAGCCTCTCGCAACAGGTCAACGATGTATTGAAATGATTGATAGGGGTAATGAACCAGTATGTCCTGCTTGCTGATGGCCTTAAAAATGCTTTCTTTTTGCGGGAGGAGTTTATGATTCAGGGGTCTGGTTTTCGGGTAATGAAGTTCTTTAGAGCCAATTTTTGGGAAGTTCATAAAATCTTTGAAGTTGTGGTATTTGCCCCCGCCCCTAAGGTTGTCTATTTCACTGATCTGGAGTTTTTTAATAAGTTTTTTAAATAAAGGCTCCGGCATCTCTTTATCATAAACGAAACGTACCGGTAATCCTTTTTTTCTGCGTTTGATACTTTCGCTGATCAGTTCGATAAAACTTTTTGAAACATCGTTGTCGATGTCCAGTTCGGCATCGCGGGTAAACTTAACGGTATATCCTTTAATGATATCATATCCGAAAGGGTTGAAAATACTGCCAATCGCGAAACGGATCACATCATCAAGTAAAATAATATATTTCTTTTCGTGGTTACCCGGTAATTGTACGAAGCGCGAGATTTGCTCCGTTGGCACGATGATAATGGCATAATCATCTTTTCGTTGTTGTGTCGAGTCCTTTAATTCAAGCGCCAGATAAATAGTGTTGTCTCTCAGAAAATCGGGACTTTTCAGATTATTGAGCATAATGGGAAAAAGAAAAGGCCGTACTTCATCGTGAAATAATTGCCTGACGAATTGTCCCTGTTCTTTATTTAGTGTGTGTTCATCAAGGAAAACAATATTCTTTCTTTCCAGTTCTTGCTTTATATTGATATAAGTGTCGGTAAACTTTTTTTCCTGTTCTTCAACGATTTTTCCGATCTCTTTCAGCAATTTTACCGGATTGTAACTGAATTTCTCGCTTTTTGATTTTTGGAGAAGGGCGAGCCGCTTAATGGTGGCAACCCTGACCCTGAAGAATTCATCGCGGTTGCTGGAAAAGATGCCAAGAAACTTAAGCCGTTCAATAATAGGGTTGCTTTCATCCATCGCTTCCTGAAGCACGCGTTCGTTAAAATGAAGCCAGGAAACTTCGCGGTTGATGAAGTATTGTTTTTTAACAGCGCCCATTTATTTTAGCATTTTAGGAATCACTACAAAGTTAACATGAAAATCGGAAGCGTCAATTTCCTGCCATTTATCTGCTTTAAAAGATACACTTACCAGGCCTGAAGTCGGTAAATTATCAAGGCTCGGATCTAAGAATTCATTTACAAAATAAGTAAATCCGGGATTATGCCCGAAAATCATTACCGAATTGATGTCATCGGGAAGTGCATACAATTCGTTGAATATAGTGTCGGCTCCTGCATGATACAGCTTCTTTGTATATTGTATTTTTTCTTTCGGGTATCCCAGCTCTTCAGCCATGATCAGCGCCGTTTGTTTTGCCCGCGTTGCTGTGCTCGACAAAAAAAGTTCAGGGCAGATAATCCTTGTCTTTACGTATCCTGCAACTTTCAGTGTTTTTTTGATTCCTTTTTGCTTCAGTGGCCGGTCGTGGTCAGCCAGCATTGGATTGTCCCACGATGATTTGGCATGTCGAACTATAAAAAGAGTTTTACTCATAACTGTATAATATCGTGCAGGTAAAAAAAAGCCACCTTTTGATCAGGTGGCAATATAACTATTTTACAGAATATGTGCTACGGTTAATAGGCGAAAAGAGGAAACTCGTTCATCATCTTGTTTACCCGCTTTTTAACTAAATCAAGTACTTTTTCATCTTCGATGTTGCTGATCACTTCATCGATCAGGGCAACGATTGGCTCCATATGTTGTTCTTTTAATCCTCGTGTCGTGATAGCAGGTGTTCCAACCCTCAGACCACTTGTCTGGAATGGTGATCGGCTATCGAACGGAACCATATTTTTATTAATGGTTATATCGGCTTTTACAAGTGTGTTCTCAACGACCTTTCCGGTGATATCCGGGAATTTGCTTCTCAGGTCGATCAGCATCAGATGATTATCTGTGCCTCCTGAGATCACTTTGTATCCTCTGTCGATGAATGCTTTGGCCATTACATCAGCATTTTTCTTCACCTGCAGGATGTATTCGAAATATGCATCTGTCAGTGCTTCGCCGAATGCTACCGCTTTAGCCGCAATAACATGTTCCAGGGGACCGCCCTGAATACCCGGAAAAACAGCAGAATTCAGTACTGTTGACATCATTTTTGTAACCCCTTTGGGTGTTTTAAGACCCCATGGATTTTCAAAATCTTCACCCATAAGGATCATACCCCCACGTGGTCCGCGTAAGGTTTTGTGCGTTGTTGTTGTAACTATATGACAATGTTCAATTGGGTCGTTCAGTATGCCTTTAGCAATTAATCCGGCAGGATGGGCTATATCAGCTATTAAAATAGCCCCGATTTGATCAGCTATATTCCTCATGCGTTCATAGTCCCAGTCTCTTGAGTAAGCCGAAGCTCCTGCAATGATCATTTTAGGTTTTTCTTTCAGGGCCAGTTGTTC
>QMPO01000030.1 GCA_003648625.1 Bacteroidota bacterium | reverse complement strand
TGAAGATCTGAAAAAATTGGCAAGTAGTTTCTTCAACGACAAGCATTACCTGAAAGTTATCCTCCTGCCGGAGAATCTGGAGAAGTAAAGCCAGGCATAATGAAAATACTTAATCCCGCCCGGGTTATCCATGGCGGGATTTTTTAGTTTATCCCCCGCTCCTCTTTAATGGCCTCGTAAGCAGCATTGAGTTTGGTGAACTTTTCCTCGGCAGCCTGCTTCACCTCTTCACCGAGGTGGGCTACCTTGTCGGGATGGTATTTTTTAGCTAACTCACGGTAGGAATGCTTTATTTCTTCATCAGAAGCATCCGTAGAGACCTCAAGTATTTTGTAGGCACTGCCGATCTCCTTAACAAACATGGCTTTGATCGATTCAAAATCATTCGGATTGATGCCCATATAACCTGATATCGTTCGAATGATATCAATTTCCTGCAAATGGATACTTCCGTCGGCGTGTGAGATACCAAATAAATACTGCACCAGCATCATACGTGCTGGGTAGTCCATATGCTGTCTGATCTGTAGACCCACCTGCTGCACATCCAGTTGCTGTTTCAATAATTCTCCCAGAATTTTGATGTACTCGCCTGCCTTTTCAGCGCCAAAGTTTGCCCGGTAAAACTCCTTCACGTAATTCAATTCCGATTTCTTTACACTTCCATCAGCTTTCATTACAGCTGCCGTCAACACCAATAGTGAAACGGCAAAATCGCCCTGACGTGTTTCTCCATATGCCCCGGATCCTTTGTTCATCCCATCATACATGGAACCGAACATAAATCCGAGCAAAGCTCCTATAGGTCCTCCAAAAGCCCATCCAAGTCCTCCCCCAACCCATTTAGCATAGCTGTTTCCTGTCTGTTTTCGTGCTGACTTACTACTACGGTAGGGATCCTTATCCGAATTATCAGGGGTCTTTTTTCTTTCCTGTGACGGTCTTTGCCATTTCATGGCATAATAAAGAGCAATTCCTATAAGGATGATGATGAATAAATACTTCATAAAACAGATGAGTGATGTAAGCAGCTAACCGAGCATGTATTCTTTTTCTTCGAAACTTATGCCAAATGTTTCCAATTCTTCTAAAACCGGCTTATAAATATCTTCATGAATAGGTAGCACAACTCCCTTATGATTTATCTTACCCGACATGAGCAACTTCGTAGCTATTCCCAGGGGCAGGCCCACGGTCATGGCCATCGCTGTTTCTTCCTGGTTTTTACCTTCAGTAGCCATGGCAGATACGATCATTTTATCTTCATTTCCAATGGTATATTTGAATTCGTGCTGCATAATGATCATATCCTTATCCTGCGGGTCCATTTTCCATTTTTCCTCAAGCAACTTCTGAAGTATCTGCGCCGGTGTGGCATTTTTCAAACCGATCTTCCGGTCATCAAAAATACCCAGCCATTTTAGCTTCTCAAAAACCACGGGATCTGAAGCATTCTGACAATATTCCTGCAATTTTATTTCAACCGGCACATTAGGTTCATATTTCAGAAAAGCGTTGATAAACTCACGGTAGGTCATGTTTTCCGAATCTTCCAGAGTAAACCCGTCTTCAGTGCAACCAAGGCGCACAAATACATTCCAGGCTTTGCTGAATCCGGGCCTCCTGATTGTTCCGCGGAACATGGAAGGAATATCCAGCAGGCTGTATATTTCCCTGTATTTTAACGAGTCCCTGTTAGCATACACCTCAAACTCACCGTAATTCAATATTTTTCGGGTAAGTGTACGGTCAAACAGGCGGTGATAAGGTATGTATTTGTATCTGCCATTATGGATAAAAAGTGAAACCCCCGACCCGGCAACAACAACATTTCTTGGATTCCATGTAAATTTATAGTTCCAGGGATTGTTATCATATTCAGGCGCAACCAAACCTCCGGTAAACGAATAAAACGAGTTGAGTTCACCTCCCTCTTTTTTGATCCGGTTAATTACATTCATTGCCGACATGTGATCGATCCCCGGGTCAACACCCAGTTCCATCATAATAGGTATGTTGGCTTTGACAGCTTTCTCCTCCAGCGCTTTTATTTCATCTGTTGCGTATGATGCGGTCAGCATCGGTTTGCGCAAATCGATACATTTCTCAGCAACCAGGTGATGCATCCGTGCAGGAAGCATCGAGATAACTACATCAGCTTTGGCAATTGTACGCCAGCTTTCCATATCATCGTTGATATCAAAAACCTCTGCCGAACCATTCGGATGACCGTTTACTTTTCTTTTTGCCATTTGCTCGTTGATGTCGCCAACTGTAATATGCCAGTCATTCTCAACTGCATTCTCAAGAAGGTAGGTGATCAGGCTATTGGTGGATAATCCTGCTCCTAGAATTAATATATTTTTCATTATTGCGGTTTTTTATTCGTTAAAGTGTTACAAATACTCCTTCAGATATGTATAATCCGGTGTTAACTCACCTTTGTATAAAATCATGGCTCGTTTTAGTGGCGCGGGTATTTCAAGTTCGTCAAAGGGCACATTAAGATCAGCCAGCACCAGGTCGGGCAGGAAGCCGATGAGTGCATCACTAAAAGTTTGTGAAGACTCGCGGGGCAACTCACTTGGTAAAATGTCCACTCCCATAATTAGTAAACCTTCCCCTTCAAATCCCATTGTTGGTTTTCGCGTAAACGGGTTATAGACAAAAACAGGATCTTCTATCTCTGTTCCTTTGTGCAATGCTTCTATCGACCCATCCGGATCACAGGTTACATCGCCTATTACCGTTAGTTTCGGACTCCCCTTTTTAAACAGTTTCTCCAGATAGTCTTTAGTTATAATTCTTGGGTAGCGGGCATCCCAGTACATGCAATTCATCAACACTGTTAAATGCGGCACATACTGTTCAAATTGCGATTCGAAACGTTCCGGGTGGTTGTAATATTCCTGCAGATCAAATGCTTTCGATGAGTCCAATGGTTTTGACAGATCTTCTTCTTTAAATACGGTTTTATATATAACTTTATTGGAAAGGCTATTCTCAGATAAACGGGTTGCCAGCTGATCCGGCTCTATCTCCTCAACCGGGAGCAGATCGAGTATTTCCTGTGCTCCTTTGGATACATTTCCGTATCCGGTTAAACCGATTACCAGTGGGGAGATACTCTCCGGCAAACCTGTCTCCTCAATGAACCTTCCTACCTCTTCTACAACCGACTTTGCCTCTTCCAGTGAATTGTAATGATGTGTCTGTTCGATTTTCAGAAAAGGGGTATCTATTCCCATTCGCTGCCACCTCTGTCCCAACGACCACAATGAGTTGATCATCCCGGCGAGTCCTGCAAAACGACCAAAAAAGATAAGCCTCCGCCCCTGATCGTCTTCAATTTTCTCATAATCAATTAAACTGGCTCCGGAATCTATCATATTCTGAAGCAGTGGCATATTATAAGCCTGCCCTTTTATTGTGTGGCTGAAAAATATATAGGTTTTATCCTTTTTGAAATAACCGACAGGCATCTCCTTCACACCGAGAACAATATCTGAGTCCGTCACCTCGTCAACAAGAACCGCACCCACAGCAGCATATTCTTCATCAGTGAATATGCGCTTTTCCGATCTGACCACCTCAACTTCCACTCCCTTGTCAACCAACTGTTTCACATGATCCGGAACCAAGGCAACCCTGCGTTCCATCTTGTATTTATCTTCGTATCTTATTCCAATTTTATGCATATTTTTTCCTGTTAAAATAGAGAAACAAACTTATAAAATAAACCTTCCCGTATCCAATAAACTTACGAAATATTATGTACTAAAATGTTCACAAGAAAAACGGGCTCCATCCTGCATTATATTTTATCCTCATATTCTTTTTATCTTAATGACTATCCATATCTGTAAGTTTCAGATCCGGAAATGTCAGCGAGCCGTAATCCACTTAATTTCTCCTCTACTTTTCAGGCATTTGCACATCGAGCAGGAATTACAATCGTTTGCAGGAAAAACTCTCTTAATTTAACTTAAAATACAGACTAGATAGCCTTTTATTTCTTACTTTTGCACACTTGAAAAATCAGAGCTTAAGTTTAATAAAACAGAAATAAGATGGCTAAAAAAAAGCACGTTTATTCTTTTGGTGACAAAAAAGCCGAAGGAAATGCGAAAATGAAAAACCTGCTGGGTGGCAAAGGTGCTAACCTTGCAGAAATGAACCTGATTGGCGTTCCGGTACCTCCGGGTTTTACAATCACGACAGAAGTTTGCACACTTTATAACGAAAAAGGTCAAGACCATGCAGTTGCTCTGATCAAAGAAGACGTAGAAGCTGCAATGGTTGAAGTTGAGCATATTATGGGAACTAAATTCGGCGACAACCAGAATCCGTTGCTGATGTCAGTACGCTCTGGCGCCCGCGCTTCCATGCCGGGAATGATGGACACTGTTCTCAACCTCGGTCTTAATGACAAGGCGGTAGAAAGTATAGCAAAGAAAACAGGTAACGAACGCTTTGCCTGGGATTCTTATCGTCGTTTTGTTCAGATGTACGGCGATGTAGTATTGGGTATGAAACCTGTATCAAAAGAAGATGCTGATCCTTTTGAAGAGATCATTGATCAGATGAAAGAAGAAAAAGATGTGTTGCTGGATACAGAACTGTCAACAAACGATTTAAAAGAATTAGTAAAAAGATTCAAAAAAGCCGTAAAAAAACAAACCGGTCACGATTTTCCAACAGATCCGTGGGAACAACTCTGGGGATCAGTAATGGCTGTATTTGACAGCTGGATGAACGAGCGGGCCATCTATTACCGTAAAATGGAAAAGATCCCTGACGAATGGGGAACAGCTGTTAACGTTCAGGCGATGGTTTTTGGTAATATGGGTGAAAACTCAGCTACCGGTGTGGCTTTCACACGTGATGCAGCCACAGGAGAGAATATATTTAACGGCGAATACCTGATCAATGCGCAGGGTGAAGACGTCGTAGCAGGTATTCGTACACCGCAACAGATCACTCTGGAAGGCTCAAAACGTTGGGCTAAACTGGCACACGTTGATGAGAAAACACGTGCCGAAAATTATCCTTCACTGGAAGAAGCCATGCCGGTGATTTATCAGGAACTTTTCGAGGTTCAGGATAAACTGGAGAAACACTACCGCGACATGCAGGACCTGGAATTTACCATTCAGGATGGTAAATTATGGATGCTGCAAACAAGAAGCGGAAAGCGTACAGGCGCGGCCATGGTTAAAATTGCCATGGACATGCTGAAAGAGAAACTTATCAGCAAAGAAGAAGCTCTGATGCGTGTTGAACCGGAAAAGCTGGATGAACTGTTACACCCCGTATTTGACACAAAGGCTATTGAAAATGCCAAAGTTATGACCAAAGGATTGCCTGCCTCACCGGGGGCTGCTACAGGGCAGATCGTTTACCACGCAGAAGATGCAGAAGCCTGGGCTGAAAAAGGCAAGAAAGTGATTTTAGTGCGTATTGAAACGTCACCGGAAGACCTGGCAGGAATGAATTCGGCAGAAGGTATTCTTACAGCCCGTGGAGGAATGACATCACATGCTGCTGTTGTTGCACGCGGAATGGGTAAATGCTGTGTGTCGGGTGCCGGAGGTGTTAAAATAGACTACAAAGCCCGCACCATTGAAATGGAAGGCAAAGTTTATAAAGAAGGCGAATTTATCTCATTGAACGGATCTACCGGCGAAGTATATGACGGACAGATTAAAACTGTTGATCCTGAATTAAGCGGCGACTTCGGCAAATTGATGAAACTGGCTGACAAGAAAGCTAAATTACTTGTTCGCACAAATGCTGACACACCCAATGATGCCCAGGTAGCCCGTGATTTCGGCGCGAAGGGAATCGGACTATGTCGTACCGAACATATGTTCTTTGGTGATGAAAAAATTGTAGCCATGCGCGAAATGATCCTTGCCGAAGACGAAAAAGGCCGGAGAGAAGCGCTTGACAGATTATTGCCGATGCAACGGAAAGACTTTGAAGGCATTTTCGAAGCTATGAAAGACCTTCCTGTTACCGTTCGTTTATTGGATCCCCCGTTGCACGAATTTGTTCCGCACGATGCTAAAGGTCAAAAAGAGATGGCTGAAGTAATGGGCGTAACACCTAAAGTGATCAAAGAAAAAGTCGAAGAGCTTTCGGAATTCAACCCGATGCTCGGACACCGTGGTTGCCGTTTGGGAAACACCTATCCGGAAATCACTGAAATGCAGACCCGTGCCATTATCGAAGCTGCTTTAAATCTTAAGAAGCGTAAAATTAAAACACATCCTGAGATTATGATCCCGCTTACAGGTACATACCAGGAGATGAAAATGCAGGAAGATATTGTCAGGGCAACAGTCAATAAGGTTTTTGATGAAAGAGGTGATAAGATTGACTACCTCGTAGGTACCATGATCGAAATTCCGAGAGCGGCGCTTACGGCAGATGAAATTGCAAAATCTGCCGAGTTCTTCTCATTTGGAACGAATGACCTTACGCAAATGACCTTTGGTTATTCGCGTGACGATGCCGGAAAATTCCTTCCGATTTACATTGACAAAGGCATACTGAAAAACGATCCGTTCCAGGTACTTGACCAGGAAGGCGTTGGCCAATTAGTTGAAACAGCTGTTAAGAAAGGAAAGAAAACCCGCAAGAAGATCAAGCTGGGTATCTGTGGTGAACATGGAGGCGAGCCAAGTTCCATCGAATTTTGCCACCGCGTCGGATTACATTATGTAAGCTGTTCTCCGTACCGCGTTCCGATTGCACGACTTGCTGCAGCACAGGCTGTTATTATGAATAAAAGAAGCTGGAAGAAGAAAAACTAACAGCGGACACTAAATTATTAACAAAGTCATATGCGAAATTTCGTATATGACTTTGTTCGTTTATAAAGCATAAATTCGTAAAATTGCAATTCAAACCAAAATCTTAATTCTTTAACAAATAACCAATGGCAGCAGACTTAAATAAGATCAAAGCAGATCTCGAAAATTATGGAATTAGTAATGTCAGCGAAATTATCCATAACCCCTCCTATGATTTTCTTTTCGAAGAAGAGTTAAAACCTGAACTGGAAGGTTTTGAAAAAGGACAATTAACAGAACTTGGAGCTGTAAATGTAATGACCGGAAGATTCACCGGTCGTTCTCCTAAAGACAAATATATCGTGTACGATGGCAAAGCTATAGATACGGTATGGTGGGCTGAGCAAGCCAAATCATCCGATAACAAACCTATCGACAATGCCACCTGGAAAAAACTATACGACATTGGCGCGGAACAGCTGACTGGCAAAAGATTATTTGTTGTTGACGGATACGCAGGTGCTAATGAGAATTCCCGTTTGAGAGTTCGCTTTATTCTGGAAGTAGCATGGCAGGCACATTTTGTTAAAAATATGTTCATCAGGCCTACAGAGGAAGAACTTGCTTCATTTGAACCTGATTTCGTTGTGTTAAACGCAGCTAAAACAACCAATCCGGATTGGAAAAGCATGAAACGAACCGACGGCGTCCCCTTCAACTCAGAAGTATTTGTCGCTTTCAATCTCACCGAAGGAAGAGCTGTTATTGGCGGAAGCTGGTACGGTGGCGAAATGAAGAAAGGTATCTTTTCTATTATGAACTATTACCTTCCGTTAAAAGGTATAGCAGCCATGCATTGCTCGGCCAACGTAGGTAAAGACGGTGATACAGCCATTTTCTTCGGACTTTCCGGAACCGGAAAAACCACCCTTTCCACTGACCCTAAGCGGGCACTCATCGGTGATGATGAACACGGCTGGGATGATGATGGTATTTTTAATTTTGAAGGTGGTTGCTACGCGAAGACTATTCATCTGGACAAAGAAAGCGAACCCGATATTTATAATGCGATCAAACGCGATGCCCTTCTGGAAAATGTAACCGTTGACGATAACGGCAAAATAGATTTTGATGACGGTTCAGTAACTCAGAACACACGGGTTTCCTACCCGATTTATCATATTGAAAATATTGTAAAACCCGTATCAAAAGCAGGGCCTGCCAAAAAAGTGATCTTTTTAACAGCAGATGCCTTCGGCGTGATGCCTCCGGTTTCAAAGCTTACGCCAGAGCAAACAAAATATCATTTTCTTTCGGGATTTACTGCGAAACTGGCCGGTACCGAGTTAGGTGTTACCAAACCTCAGCCCACTTTCTCTGCCTGTTTCGGAGCTGCTTTCCTGACACTTCACCCAACCAAATACGGACAGGAGCTGGTGAAGAGAATGGAAGAAAACGGTGCAGAAGCCTATCTGGTTAATACCGGATGGAACGGAACAGGAAAACGCATCTCCATTAAAGATACCAGAGGTATTATCGATGCCATCCTGGACGGCTCGATCGAGAAAGCAGAAACAAAAATGATCCCGATCTTTAACCTTGAAGTTCCGACAAGTCTTCCGGGAGTAGATCCTGCCATCCTTGATCCGCGCGACACCTATGAAGATCCGTCGGAATGGGACAAAAAAGCCAAAGACCTTGCAAGTCTGTTTATCGAAAACTTTAAACAGTACACCGATAACGAGGAAGGAAAAGCGCTGGTGGCTGCAGGACCTCAATTATAGAACCAAAAACCAATTAATATATATGGGCTTCCAATTGCGGGAGCCCATTTTTTTTACACGCAGTAAGAGCTATGCTTTTTTCAATCTCAGAACATGCTTTTACAGTGAATTGAGTTTATCAATAACAAAACCGACAGGTGCCACTGTAACATTTTCTCTTACAGGATATTCAGAATCCACCGGGGCAATTATCCAGGCATGATCTGTTTTCAGGTCATTGATTGCATGGAAAAATCCTGCTGATAATTTTGGCGCTGAAGAGAACTTGCACTCAACGGCGTATCTCTTGTTTCCTTTTTCCAATACAAGATCTATTTCATTTCCGTTGGCAGTTCTGTAAAAGGAAGGATTATAATCATCTGTTATTCCGAGTAAGTTTTCAATCACAAGAGTCTCCCACGAACTGCCTGCAACAGGATGACTCAGCAACATGTCAAAGTTTTCAATGTTTAACAATGCGTGAAGAATGCCGGTGTCGCGGATATAAACTTTGGGAGATTTTATAAGTCTTTTTTTCAAATTTCCGTGAAAAGGTTTCAATATACGTACCATGAATGTTTGTTCCAGCACATCAAGGTAATGGCGTACCATGGTATGGCTCACACCAAGCGAGTTTCCGAGTTGCGACAGATTGATGACCTGCCCCTGAACGTGCGCCAGCATCTGCCACAATCTTCTCAAAGTTGAAGCGGGATATGAAATCCCCATATTTCGGATATCCCTTTCAAGAAAAGTTTGTATGAAACTTTTACGCCACTTAAAACTAATACGATCGTCCTCAGCAAGATAACTTCTCGGAAAACCACCTCTTATCCAGTATTCTTTATGCAACGAATCCGAAAGCACTGTGGGAATTTCCTTTATTAAAAACGGTGTTAAATACTGATACATAATTCTCCCCGCAAGCGTTTCGCTACTTTGCCTTAACAAATCTGGTGAAGCCGAACCGAGAATCAAAAACTGGCTATTGCGATTACGAAGATCAATAGTGCTCCGCAGTACGGGAAAAAGTTCAGGTGCTCTCTGTATTTCATCAAGACAAATAAGCTTGTTTTTGTGTTCCCTGAAAAACAAGGACGGTTGCTCAAGTTTAACAAGATCATCGGGATTTTCAAGGTCAAGGTAAATGCCGTCCGGATAGTCTTTTAAGATATGGCGGGCCAGTGTAGATTTTCCACATTGCCTTGGACCCAAAATAGCCACAGACGGAAAATGCTTCAGATCATGTTTGATACTCAAGCCAATACACCTGTCTATATATTCCATAATTGGCAAAGATACGCAAATAATATGCATATTGCAAATGCTGTTTTCAATTTACACTTTTAGTGACTAGGCACAATTCCATCCATCCCAGTGTCAGACTCGCCATTGTGTATTATTATATGTGATGCGCAGAAGCATTCAGCAGCGCCAGATTTCTGCACTTGCTTTTTGAAGCTGAATTTCGTATCTTAACAGGGTCAATTAAAAATGAGAAGCCATGCAAACTTACGTTCTTCTTACCAAGCTGGCACCCGAGGCAAACGAGCAGCTAAAAGACCGGGACAGAACCAGCCACGAATGGTACAATCGAGTCAAAAAGGAATGCCCTGATGTTAAGTTCCTTGCCCATTACGCCTTACTGGGACAGTATGATTTTCTGGATATTTACGAGGCACCTGATGAGGAAACAGCCACAAAAATATCGATGATCAGCCGGATGGGGGGAGCCCTTTACGCCGAAACGCTTATAGCTATCGAACATAAAAAGTTTATTGAGCTGGTAAGTTCGATAGATACTTAAAATTCGAAATGATAACCGATGGATATGGCTATCGGCGCGGGATTAGATATGTCGATAGCCGGGTTGTTTTTCAACTCGTCCAGATCTTTCCTGAACTCTGACGAACTGACAGGGAAATTCAGATCAACATTCAGTCCGTGTGACGTTCTGGAGCCAAATCTGAATTCGACCCCGGCCCCGGGTGTAAAGCCGATGTAATTCTTATTATACGACGAAGCTCCCTGCACTATAATTACGCGGTTTGAACCGAACATCACTTTTCCATACGGCCGCACCTTTTTTATATTGTTTTTTGGCAGGATGAAGCCCGTAACCCCAAGTTGCCAGCCAAAAGCAATCAGATGATAGCCTGCAGAGACAAACAGGCCTAAGTACTTAACCGGCACAAAAGTGCCCTTTGCACCAAAAAAACCTCCATAATCGAGACCAAAGCCAAAACCTACATCAAAAACACGCTTCACTTCAGTAACCTCCGGCTTCTTTTCTTCCTGCTTGTTTGCTTTTACATTCGTGGCAAACTTCTCCTGGGCAAAGCTTAGCATGGAAAGCATTAGAAACATTATAAGAATTACACGTCCTTTCATTGGTTTATCAGAATGTTTTTTGTACGGCAATATGCCAGTCTTCAAGGTATTTCTTTACGTATTTTTTATCCATCTTAGGATTGAATTTCTTTTCCAGCGTCCATTGTTTCGCCAGTTCGGGAATATCTTTCCAATAACCGGTATTCAGACCCGCCAGATAAGCAGCTCCCAAAGAAGTGGTTTCCAGAATGGCCGGCCGCTGCACCGTCTTTTGAAGGATGTCAGCCTGGAATTGCATCAGGAAATTATTGGCAGAGGCACCCCCGTCAACGCGGATCGTTTTAATCTTCACGCCAATATCCTGCTCCATGGCATGGAACACGTCATAGCTCTGATAAGCAACAGACTCCAGGGCCGCACGGGCAATGTGTTCTTTTTTTGTTCCCCGTGTAATTCCTGTAATAATTCCCCGGGCATGCTGATCCCAATAGGGTGCTCCCAAACCTGTAAATGCAGGAACAAAATAGACTCCGTTATTGTCAGGTGTAGTTTTTATCATAGCTTCCACTTCTGCCGTCTCTTCAAAAAAGTCGAGCTCATCGCGCAGCCACTGCACCACCGCACCACCAACAAACACGCTGCCTTCCAGTGCATAAGTAGGCTTGTCTCCAAGTTTCCATGCAATTGTAGTAATCAGCCTGTTGCTGGACATAGCAGGCCGGTTGCCAATATTCATCATCAAAAAACAACCGGTACCGTATGTATTTTTGGCCATACCCTTTTCAATGCACATTTGTCCGAACAAGGCCGCCTGCTGGTCGCCTATCAATCCCGCTATGGGAATCTCTGAATTCAGGATAGACGCCGTACTGTTAGCTATTATTTTGTCGTTGGGAACTACTTCCGGAAGCAACTCAACAGGAATATCAAACAGCTTTAACAACTCCTCGTCCCATGTCATTGTGCTGATGTTAAACAACATAGTACGCGAGGCATTGGTCACATCGGTCACATGGGTACGACCGTGTGTCAGGTTCCAAACCAGCCAGGTGTCGACTGTACCGAATGCCAGCTCTCCTTTAGCAGCACGGCGCTTCGCTCCCCTAACATTGTCTAGTATCCATTTAATTTTCGTAGCCGAAAAATAAGCATCTATCTCCAGACCTGTTTTTTGTTTTATCAGCTCACCATAACCACTTTTTTTCAACTCTTCGCATATCCCGGCCGTACGATGGTCCTGCCAGACAATGGCATGATACACCGGCTTTCCTGTGGCTCGGTCCCAGATGATTGTTGTTTCTCTCTGGTTGGTAATACCGACAGCCGCAATTTCCTCCGGCTGAACACCGAACCTGGCAATTACCTCCGAAGCCACTCCTATCTGCGATGACCAGATATCCATCGGATCGTGCTCTACCCAACCCGGTTGCGGAAAGATCTGCCGGTATTCTTTTTGAGCTACCGAGCAAATCTCGCCTTGTTCATTATAAATGATCGCTCTGGAACTTGTCGTCCCCTGGTCAAGCGACAGAATATATTTTTTCTTTTTCATGATCGGTAATGATAATGTTCCTGTTACATAGCCGGTTGACGTTTCTTTATCAGAAAGTTTATTGAGTTATAGCTGTTTAAATGTCTCACTTTTTTGTCTTGAAAACCGAAATGCGCCAATTGGTTATTATGGCCACCTATCGTATTTTTCTTTTCAATCAGTCTATAAAAGTCTCTTTCATTACTGATTTTATTTCTTTGATCTCAGCCTGGGATAATTTTCCCAAAACTTTTATAATTCGTTGCTTGTCAATTGTCCTGATTTGGTCAATTACAATCCAATCTGTTTTTCTGTCATGTTTTACTTTAATTCTGGTTGGATATTTTCTTGATTTTGTTGTCATGGGAGCCAAAACAATTGTCCGAAGATATTTATTCATTTCATCCGGTGAAATAATTACACACGGCCTGGTTTTTTTTATTTCACTCCCAATTGTCAGGTCAAGGTTTACAAGGACAATTTGATATTGATTTAATTCCATTCTTCCAGGTTTTCATCTTCAAAAACATCATTAAATAAGAGTTGATCTTCTCCATTTTCATTCATGGCTTTGAATGCTTTATCCCAGTCTTTTCTGGGTCTGGAGATAGGCTTGAGTATAATATAACCTTTTTCAAGAATAAGTTCAACCTTATCTTTGATATTGTATTTTTCAATCAATGTTTTAGAAAGTCTAAATCCTTTTGAATTTCCAATCTTTATTATTGATAATTCCATAATGCTTATTATTTCTTATGTAATTACAAAGTTACTACATTTATTTAATTCTCCAAAGTTTTTTTTTATTTTTTTTAAATGGCAGCTAACTTTCAAAGTTAAAAGAATTAATTATATCAACAGTATTCTGTCGCCCTGCTGAATTGTCTTATTTTTGCCTTCGGAAAGTACACATGAAACTAAAACTGACATCTGATTATAAACCCACAGGCGATCAGCCTGAAGCTATCCGGCAGCTTGTGGAAGGATTGTTGCGCGGCGACAGAGCACAAACACTGCTGGGCGTCACCGGATCGGGCAAAACATTTACTATTGCCAATGCTTTGGCCAGAGTGAACAGGCCGGCACTTGTACTCAGCCACAACAAAACACTGGCAGCGCAATTATATGGAGAATTCCGGCAATTTTTTCCTGAAAATATGGTAGAATATTTTGTTTCGTACTACGATTACTATCAGCCCGAAGCATTTATTCCGGTAACAAATACCTATATTGAAAAAGACCTTTCTATTAATGAAGAAATTGAGAAGTTAAGGCTGAGTACCACATCAGCTTTACTCTCAGGGCGCCGGGATGTTATTGTCGTTTCCTCTGTTTCCTGTATTTATGGTATTGGCAACCCGGATGATTTCACAAACAATGTCGTCACGCTTCTGAAAGGCATGAAACTGAGCAGGAACAAATTTCTGCGCGATCTTGTCAATGCCTTATACTCCCGTAACGAAGTAACACTGGGCCGTGGCAATTTCCGTGTTAAAGGAGATACCGTAGATGTTTTTCCCGGTTATGCCGATTACGCTTACCGTATTATTTTTTGGGGAGATGAGATTGAAACCCTTGAGATGATTGACCCTCTGGATGGCAAGATGATTGAATCAAGAGAGCAAATTTCCATATATCCTGCGAATATATTTGTCACTTCCCAGGATAAGATGAAATCGGCCCTTAAGGACATCCAGCTTGACATGGGCAGGCAGGTAGCCTATTTTAAGGAAATGGGGCACCATCTGGAAGCCAAACGACTGGAAGACCGCGTAACGTACGATATAGAGATGATGCGGGAACTTGGATATTGCTCGGGAATTGAGAACTATTCACGTTATTTCGATGGCCGTTCACCGGGCAGCAGGCCGTTCTGCCTTCTGGATTATTTCCCTGATGATTACATAACTATAATTGATGAGAGCCACGTGACCATTCCACAGATAAGGGGAATGTACGGTGGTGACCGTTCGAGAAAACAAAACCTGGTAGAATACGGATTTCGGCTCCCAGCCGCTATGGACAACCGTCCTCTCAAATTTGATGAGTTTGAAGAACTGACAGGACAGACTATTTATGTAAGTGCCACACCTGCCGACTATGAACTGCAGCAATCAGAAGGCGTGGTAGTGGAACAACTGATAAGACCAACGGGTTTGCTGGACCCGGTGATTGAAGTCCGCCCGAGTATCAACCAGATTGACGACTTACTGGACGAAATTGACAAAACAATCAAAAAGAACTACCGTGTTCTGGTGACAACCCTTACCAAAAGAATGGCCGAAGAGTTGAGCAAATACCTGATAAAGCTAAACATAAAAACCCGCTACATTCATTCCGATATTGATACGCTGGACCGTGTGGAGATCATGCGCGACCTGCGGCTTGGAAATTTTGATGTGCTGGTAGGTGTCAACCTGTTGCGGGAAGGCCTCGACCTGCCCGAAGTAGCCCTTGTGGCTATTCTGGATGCCGATAAAGAAGGCTTTTTACGTTCTGAGCGGTCGCTGACACAAACAGCAGGCCGGGCCGCCAGAAACCTGGACAGCAAAGTAATTATGTACGCCGATAAAATGACCGACTCGATGCAACGGACAATTGATGAGACGAACAGGCGCAGAGAAAAGCAGTTAAAATACAACATGAAACATGGCATAACGCCG
>QMPO01000029.1 GCA_003648625.1 Bacteroidota bacterium | reverse complement strand
TTCGGGTTCTGGTCGAGGAAATGCTTGAATTTGGCAAGCGCCTCATCCGACAGATGCATGTCAAACCGGTCATAGATTTTTTTCACCACACCGATCTGGTCTTTGACAAAGTCGTCAAACTTCAGGTCGATGATCTGGTCTTCCTTGTTGAGTTTTTTTCGGCTTTCCATAAACCGTTCAAAATACATACTCCATATTTCGGCTTGTTCGCGACCTGTGCGCTCAGGATCTTCATGATCGCCGTAAAGCGAACGAACGGATGATATCAAACTTGCCGTCGAAGCCACCACTTTGGCAGGATGGCGGTGTGTCATGATGATACGCGCATCAGGATAAACCTCAAACAGTTCCGGCAGGCGCATCAGGTGCATCGGTGTTTTCAGCAGCCACCGTTCCGATTTCACGCCACCCGACTGCAAATATTGCAGGAAACGTTTGTGAAAACGCATGGTTTCCAGCTTGTCGGCCCGGTTGTGAAACCAGTCCATGTACGATGGAAGATAAAACTGCGCGGTTGGCTGAAACGAGTTGAAGTCCAATACATTGATGGACAAGCATTCCTGAGGCGAATCGGCCGTCATGTAATGCTTCAGCTGAAAATCAGGTACCAGTTTGAATAATTGTTCAAAGTCTTTTGTAACTCTTTTTATCTGGTCGTTATCCTCAAATGTTTCCGGTTTCGGTGCCGGGTAGGGGAGCAGGCATTCCCATGCCAGCGGCGAACGGTTGGCAGGGTCTTCGTGCATCATGGCATGCAGGATGGTGGTACCCGTACGCGGCATACCGATGATGAAAACAGGCTCTTTGATCTCTGCCTTTTCTATATCGGGGTTGGCAGCCAGCACCTGTTCCATCTTAAAACGGCCGTAGAGTGTCCGTTCAAACAGTGTTTTGGCTGCCAGGGCACCGAAAGGGTTGGCTCCGCCTTCTTCTTTGATGGATTTGATCAGGATACGCATTCCTGTTTCCGTATGTCCCGGCATGGGCCCGTCGAAACCGGCTCTTTTTCTTGCTTTGGCAATAATGGCATCGGCATCCAGCTTAAACGGGTCGAGCCCGATTTTCTTCAGCGTTTTACCAAAACCGTTGATGCCTTTCAGCATCGAGGTTCGCCTGATGTGCAAACCCGGTTGTTTGATAAGAGCCATCTTACGTCAACTGTTTAAGTTTCTTCGCCAGGTTCAGGTCGCCTTTTATTTTAATTTTTCCGGTGAGGGTGGCGATCATGGGTTTGATCTCGTTGCGCTGCAGCTTTCCGTACGTCTCTTTACTCATAATGATCGTACAGTCGGCATCTTCGTCGCGATCTGTTAATGTATTCTCATCCGCAGTTCCGTCGATCAGGATAATGTCATCGTCTAATTTAAATTTGAGCTTTTTTCCCAGCGGATCGATCTTGGTTATTTTTCCGGCCAGCTCCTGCCGTATCTTTTCTATTTCCATAGGCTAAAAATAAAAAGATTTTGGGAATATGCCCGGGAAAAATTATTAGGGATAAACATAACTCGAAACTCCGAACTCGGAACTCCGAACTTGGAACACGGAACACGGAACACGGAACTCGGAACTACTTCCGGCTCACGATCTCATACGTGTCTCTCGCGATCATCATCTCTTCGTCGGTGGGCACCACCATCACTTTAACCTTGGAACGGGGAGTGCTCAGGATAACTTCTTCTCCTCTTACACTGAGTTTGGAACTGTCGAGATCAATCCCCAGAAATTCCAGTCCGTTCAAAATTCGCTTCCGTGTTTCTGCATCCATCTCGCCGATGCCGCCGGCAAAAACAATAATGTCCGCACCGCCCATAGCAGCTGCATAAGCGCCGATGTATTTTTTTGCCCTGTAGGCAAACATTTCCAGTGCCAGTTGTGCCCGGTGGTTGCCTTCGTTGGCAGCATTCTCAATATCACGCATGTCGGACGAAACACCGGAAATTCCCAGCATCCCCGATTTTTTATTCAGCAGGTTGCTGGTTTCGCTGATGCTGGTTTCCTCTTTTTCAGCCATATACAGCAGGGCGCCGGGATCGATATCGCCGGTGCGTGTACCCATGATCAATCCCTCGGCGGGGGTCATGCCCATTGACGTGTCGTAAGATTTTCCGTTCATGATGGCTGCCATCGAAGAACCATTACCCAGGTGACAGGTGATGATCTTCTGTTCGTTGATGTCCACACTCAGGATGTCGCAGGCCCTTTGCGAAATATATTTGTGGCTTGTGCCGTGAAATCCGTAACGACGCACCTTATACTTTTCGTACAGCACAAACGGAACGGCATACAGGTACACATGCTCGGGCATCGTCTGGTGGAAGGCCGTATCAAAAACGCCCACCTGCGGAACCTTTGGTAGCAGTTTTTTCATGGTGTAGATGCCGGCCAGGTTAGGCGGGTTGTGCAGGGGAGCCAGCTCTACATTCTTTTCCAGCGCTTTGATTACCTCATCGGTGATGGGCACACTGCCGCTGAAATCTTCTCCGCCATGCACTACCCGGTGGCCTACCGCACCGATTTCGTCCAGCGATTTCAGGCTGCCATAATCAGCGCTCACCAGAAGGTTCAGTACTTCTTCAATCCCTTTCTGGTGGTCGGGGATATGTTTGTTTGTTTTCAGATCTGCGCCGTTGTCGTTTTGCAGTTTGATAATACTTTCTTCCAGCCCGACTTTCTCCACCAGGCCTTTGGAGATAACTTTATTTCCGGGCATATCCACCAGCTGAAACTTGATGGAGGAACTGCCGCAATTCAATATGATGATTTTCATTTTTGTTAATGTTAAAAACGGTGGTAAAAATAGCTAAAACGGGGTATTAATTAAGTTTTTTCACGGCCGAAACATTGTCGCCGTCATCGTACTCGATCGCAAACCCCAGTTTTCTGAAAACAGAGATCATTCCTTTGTTGTCGCGGGTGGTTTCGGCATACAGGGTTTTAATACCTGCAGCTCTGGCAATTTCTTCGCAATAGGCGGTGAGTTTATGTCCCAGTTCCTTGTTTTGCCAGTCGTCAGTAACTAAAACAGCGTATTCTGCCGTTTCGAGGTCAGAGTCAGAGATCAGTCTGCCCACACCGATCAAACGTTTGCGGCCTTCGTAATCAATTTCTGCCACGATACCTATTTCACGGTCATAATCAATGTAGCAGAACTGTGTGGCTACTTCGTGTGAGTTAAAATGGAAGTCGTAGCGGAAGCGCGAATAGATGGATTCTTTGGAGCAGCTGCCCAGCATCTCAAGCCAGAGGGGTTCGTCCTCGGGTTTGATGGGACGTAACACAACCGGAGTGCCATCGCGCAGTACGTCCTTCCTGATCAATCTTTCGGGATAGGGACGCAATGCCAGGTGGGCATATTCAGGAATGTTCTTTCCCAATATTTCCTGATCCACTACTATCCGGGCATCAAGGGCGATTACATCATCAGCTGTTACGATCAGCGGGTTGATATCGAGCTCCTGAATTTCCGGGTAATCGGCGGCAAGATAAGACAGGCGTATCAGTACCTCAATAAGTTTGTCGATGTTTTTTGGTTTGCTTCCACGATACCCTTCCAGCAGCGGATAAACTTTCAGCGACCGGAGCATGTGAGTAGCCAGCCGTTCGTTCAGGGGCGGGAATTCCAGCCGCCGGTCTTTGAATAATTCGGCTTTTGTTCCGCCCATTCCCACCAGCATCACCGTACCGAAAATCGGATCTTTTTTAATGCCGAGAATCATCTCCACACCTTCTTCGGTATGGATCATTTTTTGCACCGTAATGCCATCTATTTTTGCTTCCGGAGCTTTTTTCTTTACGGTTTTGAGCATGGTATGGTAAACAGCCCGAAGCACTTCTTCGTTTTCAATGTTCAGGGCAACACCCCCCACATCCAGTTTGTGGATAATGTCGGGCGACTGAATCTTAAGCACCACCGGATAACCTTTTTCACTGGCAATTTTTGCAGCATCATCTTCATTCCTGCTGAGTTGCGGGTGTGTAGTTTCAATACCGTAATCGTTGATCAGAAGTTTGGAATCATCCTCCGAAAGGATTTTTGCCTTCGGGAATATTTCCGTAATATATTTTTCTTTGATTTTTTTTCTGTCGTAGGAAAAGGATACCGGAACCTCTTTGGGTGTTTCGTACAGTAAGTCAAGGTTTTTCGAATATTTCGAGAGTGTCATAAATGCTTTGATCGCCTGTTCGGGAGTTGTGTAAACGGCAATCTCGGCATCTGTTAGTATGTCAATGCCTTCTTTCATACTGGCGCCTCCGAGCCAGGCAGCCATAATCAGTTTTGAGGTTTTTGAAGAAAGCTCTGCAACAGACCGGGCAGTACCTGTCGGATCGGTCATGGCCTGCGGCGTGAGAATGATCAGGATGGCATCCACGTGGTCATCTTCCAAAACGATTTCAATGGCTTTTGTATAACGGGCCGGAGTGGCATCTCCCAGAACATCCACCGGGTTGTTATGCGACCAGTAGGGGGGCAGCAGTTCGTTCAACTGCTGCATAGTTTTTTCGGAAAGGCTTACCAGCTTGCCACCTTTGGCGATGAGTGCATCGGTGGCCATCACACCGGGGCCTCCGGCATTGGTAACAATGGCCAGTCGTTGTCCTCTCGGTATTCGTTTACGCCCAATGAGGTCGGTAAAGTCGAAGATGTTGCCGATGTTGAAAACCCGTGCCATCCCTGCCCGGCGGAAAACGGCATCGTAAATATCGTCTTCCGATACAAGGGCACCTGTATGGGAGGCCGCTGCTGCCGCCGATTCCGGAAACCTTCCGGCTTTATACGCAATGATGGGCTTTTTACGTGCAAAAGCACGGGCCGCCGACATAAAACTGCGGGCGTTTACCAGCGATTCGATGTAGAGAATAATGGATTTGGTGTTGGTGTCCTGTCCGAGGTAGTCAATCAGGTCGCCAAAAGTAACGTCCATGGCATTACCGATGGAAACAAAAGAGGAAAAACCGATTTTGGCCTGGCTGGCCCAGTCAAGGACGGTGGTGCACAAGGCCCCCGATTGGGAAATAAAAGCCACATGTCCTTTGCGGGGCATACCGTTGGCAAAACTGATATTCAGGTTCAGCCGCGGAACAATAATGCCCAGACAGTTCGGCCCGATCACCCGCATTTCAGGGAACTGTGCTGCCTGCTCTTTCACTTTGTTTTCCAGTAATTTGCCCTTTTCTCCCGATTCTTTAAATCCTGCCGACATAATGATAATACCATTGATCCCTGCTTCACCGCATTGCTTGATGATATCGGGAACTGTAGCTGCTTCCGTCATGATAACCGCCAGGTCGGGTGTTTTGGGCAGGTTTTTTACATCCGGAAAACAGGGAATCCCCATCACTGCTTCATGTTTCGGATTGACGGGATAGATAACCCCCTGAAAACCGCCACTGACGATGTTTTTTAAGGTGATCCCACCCACACTGTTGGGGTTGCCTGATACGCCTATCAGGGCAATCCTTTTAGGCCGGAAAATATTGTCGAGTTTTTTTATTGGCATATCAAGAAATTCTTAAAAGATGTATTATCAGTAATTTATAAATGATGTAATGGCTGTTATTACAGGAAATAAAAGTACGAAATGTAGCGGTATAAATGGGATAATGGTTAAAATATTCTATATGCAGAGAGATAAAAAACGCCCCGGATTTCCGGGGCGCAATAAAAACAAATAAAAGCGAAATGTTGTGAAACAGTGGAATTTATTTTTTAGCCGGTTTTACCATAATGGTCAGAACCGTGCCTATGAGTACCAGTACTCCGGCGATGGTAAAGGCCAGCGGGAAATTACCGAGGTCACCTAATTTGCCTCCCAGTATTGGGCCTATGATGCCACCTACCCCGTAAGCAAGAAATACCCATGGGTAGTTCTGTCCCACGTTTTTAGCTCCAAAGGTGTCGGCCGTAATGGTCGGGAACAGGGCAAAGTTTCCACCGAAGTTAAATCCAATCAGCGTAGCACCCAGATACAGCAGGTATTCGTTTCCGGCCATGAATGTGAACAGGATGACAATGATTCCCTGCGTGGCTGTCATGATAATAATGGACGTTTTCCTTCCCAGTTTATCACTCATCATACCCCAGAGGATACGCCCCAGTCCGTTGGCAAGGCTGAAAAATACAGCCATGGCCGTTCCGGCGATGGCACTGGCTTCGGCAGCAGAGAGTCCGCTGTTCTGCAGCGCTTCCATCGGATAGAGTTTCATCAGCCCGATCGACATGAGGCCTGCGCCCGCGCTGAATACGAAGGTGAAAAATATCAGGTAGAACTGTACTTTATTCAGCATTTCCGAGCTGCTGAATTCACGGTCATCAGCAGTTCCTGTCGAACTACCGGAATCCTTATTCTCTTCATAGCCTTCCGGTTTCCAGCCTGCCGGAGGAAACTTCATCCACAATCCACCGATGATGACCATAACTGCGAAAGCAATACCGTAAACCATAAACACGTTGGAGAGTCCGAAATTCTCAATCAGATGTCCCCATGCTCCGGCCAGTTTTACCCACAACAGAGCGCCAAAACCGAATCCGGCAACCGCCAGTCCGGTGATCATTCCTTTTTTATCAGGGAACCAGCGCATACCCACGGCAATGGGTACTACATAGGCAAAGCCGATACCGGCACCGCCAACAAGGCCGATGAGTAGCAGCAAAGCCCAGAAGCTGCTGCCGCCGAACAGTCCTGCCAGGAAATATCCGATACCCAGGATTAGTCCTCCGATCAGTGCCAGCTTTTGCGGACCCCATACGGCCAGTTTTTTACCGGCAAATACCATAAACACGGCAAACGAGGCCAGGCCGATGGCAAATACCCATTGTGTGTCGGCTTTCGACCATCCTTCCAAAACGAGCGAAGGTGTGAACACCGACCAGGCATAAATTGCTCCCAGAGCCAGTTGAATAAGCACGGCACCTACAACAACCAGCCCCCGGTTCATTACTTTTTGATTTTCCATTTTCTTTATTTTAAAAATTGAATTCTATAAAAAAAAGACACCCTTTTGAGGTGTCTTTTTAGAATGCTTATCGTTTTACTTCTACTTTGGCGCCGGTTATAATCTCTTCAACAACACCCGGATCGAGTAATGTTGATGTATCACCAAGATTTGTAGCATCGCCTTCGCCGATCTTACGTAAAATCCTCCGCATAATCTTACCCGAACGTGTTTTGGGTAATCCGCTTACAATCTGGATTTTGTCAGGCTTGGCAATAGGCCCGATAAATTTGGTAACCGTTGCCCTGATCTCATTTTCGATCGTGCTCATTTCGTCTTCGGAGAGGTCTTCGCAAATAACGTAAGCGTAGATACCCGATCCTTTGATCTCATGCGGATAGCCAACCACGGCCGACTCGTTGACTTTCGGATGCTGGTTGATGGCATCTTCCACTTCGGCTGTTCCGATACGGTGACCCGAAACATTGATCACATCGTCAATACGGCCGATGATACGGTAATAACCTTCTTCATCACGTTTGGCACCATCACCAGTCAGGTACAAACCGTTGAACATGGAAAAATAAGTCTCGTAACATCTCTTATGGTCGCCGTATAAAGTACGCAGCATACCGGGCCACGGGAATTTGATGCAAAGAATACCTTCTACGCCGTTTCCTTTCAGTTCGTTCCCTTCAGGATCAACAAGAATCGGTTGCACACCCGGTAACGGTAAAGTAGCCAGCGAGGGTTTGGTAGGCGTAATACCGGCCAGCGGAGTGATCATTATACCACCGGTTTCGGTTTGCCACCACGTATCAACGATCGGGCATTTGCCACCGCCAATAAGATCGTGGTACCACCTCCAGGCTTCTTCGTTAATCGGTTCTCCCACAGTTCCTAATACACGTAACGAACTCAGGTCGTGTTTCGTCACCCATTCGTTACCCTGTGCAATCAATGCGCGGATAGCTGTGGGAGCAGTATAAAACTGGTTTACTTTGTATTTGGCAACAATTTCCCAGAACCTGCCGGCATCGGGCCAGGTAGGTACACCTTCAAACATAATGGAAGTAGCTCCGGCAAGTAACGGACCGTAAACAATGTAGGAGTGCCCCGTTACCCAGCCAATGTCAGCTGTACACCAGTAAATATCGCCATCGTTATATTGAAAAACATTTTTAAATGTATATTCCGAATAAACCATGTAACCGGCAGTGGTATGCACCACTCCTTTCGGTTTTCCTGTGGATCCGGATGTATAAAGAATAAACAATGTGTCTTCCGAATCCATTGTTTCCGCTTCATTATCGGTACCTACACCGTCAATAACATCGTGCCACCACTTATCGCGGCCATCTGTCCATTTGATGTCTTGTTTGGTGCGTTTAAGTACGATGTTGTGGTCAACAGTCGGGCAGCTTTCCAGAGCCTCGTCAGCAATGTCCTTCAACGGGATTTTTTTAGAACCGCGGAAACCGCCGTCTGAAGTGATCAGTACGTTGGCTGAGGCATCGTTAATACGGTCGGCAAGGGCCGTTGCCGAGAAACCGGCAAATACGATGGAATGGATAGCTCCGATGCGGGCACAGGCCAGCATAGCGATGGCGAGTTCGGGTACCATGGGGAGGTAGATGGCGACCCGGTCGCCTTTTTTAACACCCAGTTTAAGCAGCCCGTTGGCAAATTCTTTTACTTTGTCAAACAGTTCGCCGTAAGTGAGCCTTACTTCTTTTTCTTTCGGGTCATTAGGTTCCCAGATGATGGCCACCTGGTCTTTACGCATGAACATATTCCGCTCGAAAATGTTTTCGGTGATATTCAGTTTGCCGTTCACAAACCAGTTTACTGATGGAGCTCCCGGCCCGTCGAAACGCCAGTCAAGCACTTTGTCCCATTTTTTACGCCAGAAATTACTCTCTGCAACTTCTGCCCAGAAGGCTTCAGGATTAGCAACACTTTCCTGGTACTTCTGGTAGTATTCTGCCATACTTGTGATTTTATTTGTCATAGCTATAAGTTTTATAGTGTTAATGAATAATTACGTTTTAAAAGAAATAATAAAAACCGACCAGGAACCGGAAATTTCCAACTTCACTGGATTTTGTGACGTTGAAATTATCGCCCCATTCGGTTGCATAACCGGCAGCTGTATATTCGATCTCAGGCGCCAGTCTGAAATTGTTGACATTGTATATAAATCTTCCGGACGCCCGCCAAACATGCCCGATGTCAAATCCCCGGACATAAACAGAACCTCCCTTTACCATGTCTTTTGGGCCCAGGTTACGCGTGTAACCTCCAAAGATTCCGTACTGGAATTTCTTACCGTTGGTGTGAAGGTCGAACCATGTTGATGCTACACAGGAAGGAGTGTAACTGACGAAGCCTTTTAGCGGGTCAACAACATCAGTTACCACGTAACCTCCCAGCATGGTAAGGTCATACGTGTCGCCACCGTAAAATCCCATCAGTTTAAACGTAACATGCTTGCCTTTATATTTAGTATAGGCTGAAAAGGCCATGCTGTTGATCCGTGTGTTGGTTTTGTATGAACTGTCGGTTTCTGTCATCGGTACAAGCGATTTAAAGTTAACACTTGCGCCAATCAGAAACTCAGTACCTTTCGATTCGTTTTTACTTTGATACTCAAACCGCAAGTTTAACATAGGAACTGCTGAGTTTGCAAGGTATTTGTAACTTGCTCCTGCCGGTCCGTTGCTGCGGAAATCGCGCTGCCAGAAGGCAGTGAAAACCAGATTAAACTTGCCAAAATTCTGTTTGGCTCTTATCTGCGGGTTACGTGCGAAGGGCTGAAACGGGGCTCCTGTGTTAAATGATACGGTTCCCGGGTAGCACTGTGTATTGAACATAGGGTGCCAAAACTGTCCGGCCAGCAACATGGTTTTAGGCCACTGCAGTTTGATAAATGCATGGCGCAACCGGAACCCGTTGATGTCTGCATTGGTAGTTCCGAAAAACTCACCCTCAATATAAGCTGAGGTTTTGGCATTCCATACATCAGGGCCAGTTGCCAGTAATTTTAAACGGGTTTGAATGGACAGCATGTTCAATTGCATGTTGGCATTGATATCTTTTCCATCCGGATCAAGGTCTTCATTTATCGGATAAAGAAGAAAATGTCCTTCGCGAACCATTATATTTTCACGGGTATCGAGAAAAAGATCGCTTTTTACAAATCCGTGCAATTTAAGTTCGAATTTCTTTTCTTTTTCCTGTGAACTGACAAGAATCGGGAAAAGTATCAGAATAATTAAAAGGTACTTTTTCATAAAATTAATTTTGGGTTTGGTATATTGTTAACAAATTAACAATGACAAGCAAATTTAGAATATTTTATTACTTTAAAAGCATACTTTTCTTATTTATTTGTAATCTAAGTTAAAATAGGAAAACACTTGTAAATCAGTAGGTAAAGAAGACTTTTGGGGATGCTTTCTGCAATTTTAAAAACACAGTAATCATATTTCAGCAACAACAGGTAAAAAGAAGGCATATCAGTTGATAATGTGTCCGGATGCAGGCGTTCATAACCGCTTCCGGAAAGATGAATACAATCAAGTTAAAAAGGGATATGTAAAGTTTGTAATTTCGTTGGCTGATGAATGATTCAACGATATATTATTTTGGCGACCTGCAACAGACATATCTTGTAACTGCAGTTCAGGATACGCTTGAATCGAGTTCTGATTCGTCTGGTGCTGTTCTGGCAACCTTTTTTTCGCATGCGCCGGTCGAGATTTTACCGGTTGTGCGTCATCCCGCGAATGATCACTGGTTTATTTATGTGTTACTATTTCTCTCTTTGGGCGTCGCTGTCATTTGGTACAACATTCCCGAACGCTTATCGTCCATCTTTTCATTATCTCTCAAAACGATAATGGGCAGGTCGGCTGAAAAGGGATTTGCCGGCCCCGGAATCGGAGTTTCCGTTTTCTTTCTGTTAAACTCGTTGATTACGATGAGTTTTTTAGCTTTATATACATGCAAACATTTAGTTTTTAAAGAATATTTTACCGGTACAAATGAAGTGCAGATGCTGGCCTCGTTAGCGCTTGTTCTCGGACTTTTCTCTTTTGTTAAGCTGGTTCTGATCAGGTTGTCAGGTGCGGTGTTTAAAACTACGGAGATGGCGAAGAAACAACAAATTATTTATCTTAACTCGTATAATGCTTCCGGGGTTCTTCTTCTTCCGTTATTATTTGTCTTGATGATCATACCGGGGAATAATATATTGTATCTCATCCTGTTTCTTATGGCCATTATGTTCGTATACAGATGGGTACAGACCATTGCCATCGGAATTAATATAACCCATTTCAATACTTTCCATTTAATTTTGTACCTTTGCACGCTCGAAATAATACCCATGGTGGTTTTATTAAAAATCTTCATGTAAGGTATTGGGAATAAGTGTTTTTAAACAAAACGGTTATAAAATTGAAGGTAAAAAACATTCTGGTATCTCAACCAAAACCGGTCGATTTGGAGAGGTCGCCTTACGGTGATTTATGCAAAAAGTTTAATCTGAAAATAGATTTCCATAAATTTATTAAGATTGAACCGGTAACAGCAAAAGAGTTCAGGCAAGCCAAAGGTTCATTACAAGGGCATACAGCCGTAATTTTAACCAGCCGCCATGCGGTGGATCATTTTTTCAGGATTGCTAAGGAATTGAGACACGAAATTCCAGATTCGACAAAGTACTTTTGTATCTCTGAATCAACTGCTTATTATTTACAGAAATATGTGCAGTACCGGAAAAGAAAGATCTTTTACGGAAAACAGAATTTTGCTGACCTGATGGAGGTACTGAAAAAGCATAAAGAAGAGAAATTCCTCGTACCGTCATCGGACATTCATAAACAATCGATGTTTGAAATGCTGAATAAAGAAAAGGTCGATTATACACAGGCGGTTATCTACAAAACAGTTGCCAGTAATTTATCGGATCTTGATATCAGCAAATACGATGTGGTTATATTTTTCAGCCCGGCCGGCGTTAAATCTTTATTAAAGAATTTTCCTGATTACCAGCAAAACAGCAGCCTGATTGCAGCTTTTGGGCCAACAACTGCTAAAGCGGTAAAAGAAGAGGGATTAAGACTTGATATACCTGCTCCAACAAAGTCGGCTCCTTCGATGGCCATGGCTATTGAACAATACCTTGTAAAACTGGCCAAAGAGAATAAAAAAAACGGTAACAATAAGTAGTCTTTCGCACCGTAATCTTGGTTTTATCTTGCTGTTTTGAATAAATGAATAATTTTACTTATTCAAAATAAGAGACATTTTATTTGAAAAGACTTACTATACATATTATCATTCTCCTGATTTCAAGCAGTATTTTCATTTCCGGAACTAAAGCCTTCGGGCAGAAAACAGATACGATTGTGCATATTAACGGAGATGTGCTCACGGGCGAACTTAAAAAGATGATCTATGGTGTGATCACATGGAAAATGGATGGAATGGGCACAATAAACCTGGAAGAAGTCAAGGTAAACACCATGAAATCGAAAAAAATGTTTGAAATCAAAATGAATAACGGATTCGTTTATTTTGGTTCATTCGATACATCAGGCATGGCACGTACGGTAAATATTGTATTTACCAACGGAAAACAGCGTGTACGCATTGACGATATTGTTGAAATATACCCGATTAAAAGAAATTTCTGGGCGCGCAGCAGCGGAGACTTCAGCCTTGGAGCCAATTACAACAAAGGGAGTAAAGTAGGAACAATCAGTTTTTCAGGAAACCTGAGTTACCGAAAAAAGAAAACACTTTTTAAGCTCACGTGGGACGATAATAATACATTTCAGGGAGATACACTCAGCGCCAGTAAATCGGATGCTTCGTTTGCGTGGCAACGACTGATAAAAGGAAAATGGTCATTTGAAACAAGCATTGGGGCGAGCCAAAACACAGAGCTGGGCACGAAACTCAGGGTAAACCTGAATCCAATCGGTATTTATGATGTAATTTACAACAATTGGAACAGGTTGTTCTTAGGTGGCGGATTGAGCGTTTCGCGGGAAACACATTATACGGATGCGGATGTTACCAACGACCTGGCCGGACTTGTAGGTATTGGATGGAAAGTGTATCGGTATAGAAAACCAAAGGTGTGGGTTGATGCTGACGTGAGCTATATACCGTATTTGACGGATTGGGGCAGGAACAGGGTGGTGATTAATCTAAACCCGAAAGTTGGCGTTTTCAATAATGACTTTAAAATAGGTGTGAAGTATTATTATAATTTCGACAGTAGACCATCAGGTGTATCCTCCTCAAAAAGCGATTATGGAATTACACTGGAACTTACCTACTCGTTTCATTAATTTTCGCCTTAAATATAGAAACATGCAATTCACGTTATCACCTGCAGAACGACTGAAAAGTAAAAAGCAAATCGACTGGCTGTTTCGTGAAGGACAATCGTTCTTTGTTTACCCGTTTAAGGTATTGTATCTTATGGAGCATAATTCTGGTAAGAAACATGCCGGCATCATGATCATGGTATCGAAGAAAAAATTTAAACAGGCCGTTCTGCGGAACAGAATCAAAAGGAGAGTAAGGGAAGCTTTTAGAAAAAATAAGCTTCCATTGAATGCATATCTCGAAAAGAACAATAAAAGCATGCTGCTGGGATTGATTTACACAGGCGAAACTATTCTTCCTTATCAGGAAACAGAACGAAAATTAATTCTAATTTTGCAGCGCTTAATTGAACAGGATGAAAAAACTGTTGGGTAATTTTTTTATTCTTCTTATACGTGTTTACCAATACACGCTTTCGCCGTTTTTAGGGCGGTCGTGCAGGTACACACCAACCTGTTCGGTTTACAGTGTGGAAGCCATTAAAAAACACGGACCGTTCAAAGGTGGTTGGCTGGCGGTAAAACGTGTAGCTTCATGTAACCCGTGGGGAGGCAGTGGCTACGACCCTGTTCCGTAACATAAACAGTATAATATAATGATGAAACGAAAAACATATATACTTCTGATTTTTCCGGTGCTGGCATTCTTTTTTTCCCTGAATCTTCAGGCGCAGGACAAGAATAACTTTGAGCTTTCCAAGAATATTGAGATTTATGTGGATATTCTGAGGCAACTCAATTTAAACTACGCTGACGATATCAATCCGGGCGACCTGAATAAAACGGCTATTGATGCCATGCTGAAAAAACTGGATCCATACACAGTTTACGTGCCCGAATCACAATTAGAAGACTTTGAACTGATGACCAAAGGAGAGTACGGAGGTATTGGAGCACTCATCCAGAAACAGGGTGATTATGTGGTAATCACAGAACCTTACGAGGGTTTTCCGGCGCAGAAGTCGGGCCTGAAAGCAGGAGATAAGATACTGGCTATTGATGGTGAAAATGCCAAAGGGAAGAACACTACCGAGGTGAGCGATAAATTGAAAGGGGTTCCGGGAACAAAACTGGTTTTGACGATAGAAAGTTATGGCGATACCGTTCAAAAAGAAGTGGATATTATTCGTGAGAAAGTAAAATTCCCCAACATCCCTTATTACGGAATGCTCGACAACGGAATTGGCTACATATATTTAACACAGTTTAACCCCAATGCGGCAGCTGACGTAAAAAAAGCTTTCAACGAATTGAAACAGCAAAACGATCTGAAGGGAATAGTTCTTGACTTAAGACGTAATGGAGGCGGACTTTTAAGCGAAGCTGTAGATATTGCCAATATCTGGGTGCCCAAGGGGCAAACAATTGTTACGACAAAAGGCAAACTAAGTGAAAATGTACATGTGCACCGTACAAGGAACAACGCGATTGATCAGAAAATTCCTTTAGCAGTTCTGGTCGATAACAACAGCGCCTCGGCTTCCGAGATTGTGGCCGGAGCCATTCAGGATCTGGACAGAGGCGTGATTATCGGTGAAAGAACCTTTGGAAAAGGCTTAGTACAGCATGTTGTGCCCTTACCCTATAATTCAAAAATGAAAATTACCGTTGCCAAATACTATATCCCCAGCGGACGATGTATTCAGGCAATCGATTACTTTAACGATAATGGAAACGGTAAAGATGCACAGGTGCCTGATTCGCTGATTTCTACCTTTAAAACAAAGGGGGGAAGGTCAGTCCGTGATGGCGGAGGAATTGTACCGGATATTTGCCTGGAACCGGATTCGTTCGACCAG
>QMPO01000028.1 GCA_003648625.1 Bacteroidota bacterium | reverse complement strand
TCCTGACCTTGTATATTTACCAGCGTGATCGTGATATTCTTTTCACGCATCACCTGCCAGTGTATGACAGCCCGGTCAGATACCGGGTTAGGGGTTATGGCCAGCAGAAGATCATTAATATTGTCAGTAAACAGTTCGATGTCAGTCGTTTCGTCTTCTATAATAGTCAGGAATTCATCCCCGTTTGTATGTCCCAGTTTCTGTGTAATTCCCGAAGGCCAGTACACGATGATGCTGTCTAGCGAGTACGCCCCGTTCAGGCCGGCAATCACTTCCAGATTACCGAAATCGTGGAAGCCTCCGTTGGGCAATACGTTTCGTGAGATTCGCTCTCCTCCCAGCCATACATCCACACGGGCACCGATCCCGTTGGGATTCGACTGGATGCCTTTTAATTGCATGCTGACAAATGAATTGGGGCAATTCGTGTTTTTGAACAGGCGGTATTTGTCGATGTGTCCGGCAGCAAACAGGTCTATGGCGCCATCCCGGTTGAAGTCGGCCCAGCCCTGGCCAAAATAATCACCGATCCATTCTCCCGAAAGGCCTAGACTTACAGCTACTTCCGTAAATGTCTCATCACCATTATTGCGAAGCATAGTGTTTGAATACGAATAAAAATTATGGTGTGATGAAAAAATATCCAGCCAGCCGTCGTTGTTGTAATCCACAAAAGCTACAGTGCGGGTGTCGTTGTGGCCTGTGGCTCCTGCCATCGGGGCGATGTCGGTAAACGTACCATCGCCGTTGTTTTTAAACAGTTTACAGGGAAGGGGAGAGTAACTTCCGAGATAGATGTCGATCCACCCATCGTTGTTAAAATCACCTGCATCAATGGCATGAGCAGCATCGGGATAAGAGAGTCCTGCGGCAATGGTCGTGTTGGTAAATGTGCCGTCACCATTGTTTTGCATCAGGATGTTTTCTTCACCGTTATAGGTTGTTGCGTAGAAATCCATAAACCCATCGCGGTCGTAATCAAAAACAGCCACTCCCCAGAAAGTGATGTACGGTACGATGTTCTGTGCCGGTTGGAACGTTCCGTCACCGTTACCGTACAGAATGGAATAATAGTTATTGGCTACTGACAGCAGGTCGGTATTCCCGTCATTATCAAAATCAGCGATGTTATAAACAGCGGCCCCGGCAATGCCCGAACCGGTAGTAATATTGTTGAAGGTGCCGTCACCGTTGCTTTCAAACAGATACTGTGTGCTGCTCCTTGTACGTATGATCAGGTCATTGAATTCATCCCCTGTTACTTCCGCTATGATGATCTTATTGGCGCCAGGAACGATGCCCAATCCGCCTGATGCTGTGATGTTGGTAAAGTGGTCACCGTCATTCCGGTAAAACCAGAATCCGTCGCCTTCCTGGTTAGAAATTCCGAGGTCGGGGTCACCGTCGTTGTCAATATCCCCCCAGCCCACGGCATGTCCCAGCCCCGTCTGTCCGGAAATGCCCATAGCTGCGGCAACGTTCTGGAAAGATTGCTGAGCTTGTAAAACGGGAGTGCATGAAATCAGGAAAAGGGCTAGAATCGTTAAGTATCTGTTCATTTGGTGCAGGTTTTATGAAATCACAAATTTAATTAAAAAAAGGCCGGTTGAACGTTTATCCCGCTTCAGGCGTCCAGCCTGAAGAACCAATAGAACACCAAACCTGATTCAGTTTGTGACATCTATCAAAATAAAACCACCCCAAAGTTGCTTATATTTGTTTCTGAAACATTAAATAAATACATTATTACCTGATTTTAATGAGTAAAACAGCGAAGCTGTCAGACGAATTATTTTTTATTACAATGACCATTGTTGACTGGATAGATATTTTCGTTCGACAGATATATTTTGATTTCATCATTAATAATTTAAAATACTGTCAAACCAATAAGGGGTTAGATATTTATGAATATGTAATCATGACCAATCATATACATATGGTATGTATGGGAAGAGGTATTCCTTTAAGCGGGAAGCTTAAAGCGGGGTATAGATTTTAAATTAGAACGTATGTATAAAACACTGAGCGAAGCAGCAGAGTTGTTGCGAAAGTCAACCTATACAACGGCTTTTTCCGGAGCCGGTATCTCTGTCGAAAGCGGTATCCCCCCTTTCAGAGGAGAGACAGGCCTGTGGAGTAAGTACGACCCTGTCGTATTGGATATAGATTATTTCCACAACAATCCGGAGGCCTCATGGAAAGTGATCAGGGAGATCTTTTACGATTTTTTCGGCAAAGCGCAACCCAATGAAGCGCATATAGTTCTGGCTATTATGGAGCAGGCCGGCCTGCTGAAGAATATAATCACCCAGAATATCGATAACCTGCACCAGGAAGCAGGCAGCCGCGAAGTGTATGAGTTTCATGGCAGTTCGCGGGAACTTGTATGCATTGACTGCGGAAAACGTCATGCAGTGCATGAGATTGACCTGGATACACTTCCGGTGAGTTGTGTGGCTTGCGGTGGCCTGGTAAAACCCGATTTTATCTTTTTTGGCGAAGGTATTCCGTCGGGGGCTTATCAGAAATCGGTGGAAGCGGCACAGAAGGCAGATGTGTTCCTTGTGATCGGAACAACGGGAGAGATCATGCCCGCCAGCCAGATCCCTTTGATGGCAAAAAGTAACGGGGCAAAGATTATAGAAGTCAACATCGAGCCGTCTCATTACACATATAACATCACAGATGTTTTTTTGCAGGGCAAGGCAACAGAGGTGATGAAGGCATTGGCCCGGGAGCTGGGAATTGACTTATTATAGTGAGGTGCTTCAAAGAATGAACAGGCATTTGCCTGACACGACAAAGCTTCTTTTAAAACAATCTGTAGCCTGCTTTGTTCTCAAGTTTTGCTATGAAAAAGCAGGTGAAGCTGGCACAACTATTGCAACTAATTTAACTTAAAGTGTGTCTGTTATTTGCAGAATTTATACTAATCAGGCAATACGCTCGTTATTTTTGACAACAAAGTATCAATACTTTGTTGATAAAAGATAAAATATCATCGAAATACGATAAATAATTGATTTTTTTTCTATCTTTGCATAGAGTCTAGGGAAATGCTTATAATTTTAATAATTAATACAATTTTCACACTTAAACTTTTTTAATATGAAGAATTTAATGAAAACAGGAAGTGCTTTAATCCTGGCAATGATTTTTATCCTTGCTTTTGACGGTTGTAAGAAAGAAGTTCTGCCAACTGCAGGCTTTACTTATGAGCCGTCTGATGTAAGGCAGTACGAAGAAGTTCAGTTTACCAACACTTCAACGGATGCTGATAGCTATTTGTGGGACTTTGGGAACAATCAGGTGTCTACAGAAGCTAACCCAAAGGTAGTATTTATGACAGCTGGTGCAGTAACGGTTAAACTGACAGCCACTAACGGTGATGGAAGTAATTTAACGGAACAGACTATTGTCGTTAATGCACCTGACAATCACTACATGTTAGATGATACTAAATATAGCATCACCAGTGATGTCTTCTGGTATCAGTCATCAATGGGTGGCGATCCGTATTTGAGGTTGTTAACTCCCGTAGATGGTCAGGATAACCCTGATTTATTGAAATTATATCCTAACAAAGGACTGGGCGATTTAGCTGGAACATATACCTGGGAGAGCATGTATGGTGATAATTTTACTGAAGGGAATTATGACCAGGGATATACAGCAGATTATGCCGGGATGGCGTATGCGTGGACTTCCATTGGGAAAACAGGCTCTTCTGACCTGGTTATACAAGAAGTAGAGACAGGCGTTTATAAAATTACCGGAGACATGATCCTGTCTGTTGGTACATGGGACTGGGAAACAGGTGAGTTTACCGAAACAGGAACGAAAAATTTAACAATAAATTATGTTGGTGCAATTACACCGCTGCCGTAAGTAATTAATTGATAAGTATAAAAAAGTCTCTTCAGATTATGGAGAGACTTTTTTTGTTGACGGGAAGAAAAAGTTGTTTAAGACAAATTCCGGCAAAAGATCTTAGACTAACTTTTAGCTCATTAACTCCCTGCCGGCTAATAAGTGTTTTTGTTGTATTGAAGGCTTAGTCGCGTAAATCCAACCGTTTTAGCTGATGGTTGTTCAAATCGGCAATCCAAAGAAAGCTCTTGTTGTATAATACGGCAGCAGGTTTTTTCAGATGCGAAACAGAGGTTGTATCCGTTGTTGCATCAACCAGCGTGAAAAAGTTACCTTCCTTATCAATTCTGAGAATACGATTTGTTCCCATATCGGCGATGTAGATGGATCCGTTTTCATCTGTTGAAATGCCGTGGGGTGTATTTAGGGTATCATTTAACTGAACTGTTTCGGCAGATATTCCGGGCTTGATTCTGAAAATTTTATGATTTCCGGCATCGGCAATTAAAACGTCATCACCGTCAAGAGCAAGGTCGATCGGATAGAAAAAATCTACTTTCAACGGATCGTCATCTGTGTTACCGGCAATTGTAGAAACCATTCCGTCTTTGATCAGCCTTAATTTAGCGTTGCCAATATCAATAACCACCAAAGAACCATCATCTCTGACCACAACACCGTGGGGTGAGTTAAACAGCGCTGAATCAACAGAGCCGTCCTTATAGCCGGTTTCCCCGGGTATTCCGGCAATAGTTTTTACGGTAAATGTGCCATCCTCAGCTTCAGTGATCTCTCTGATCACATGATTGCTGGCACTGGCCACAAATATGGTATTGGTTTTTGGGGTGTACGCAACGCCGTGCGGATTGCTGAATTTTGCCGTATCTGCATTGCCATCTGCAAATCCTTTTTTATCGGGTCCACCGGCTATGGTTGTTACGTCACCGTTTTGGTCAACAAACCGGATGGCGTGGTTGTTGATGTCGGCAAACAGGATTGAATTATTTTTATAAACGGCTAATCTTATCGGTTTAAACAATTCAGCATGCGCTCCGTCGGCAAAACCCGGGCTGCCTGTACCGGCAATTAATTGTAATTTATCTTGCTTGTCGCCATTCTGACAAGAGGTCAGTCCTGCAACTATCAGGAGGCTCAGTAAATAAAATGCTTTCTTCATATGGATTTTTTTATTTGCAGCTCATTGTCGTGTATAAGCCGGCTGCCCGGTTTCTTTTAAAGTTTGATTTTAGAGAATTCTTTGCCCCTGTTCTCTACAGAGGTGTGTGCTCTTGTTTCTTTATTCGTTTGCCAGGAATTTGAACTCTACGGTTGGATGATGATCTTCACCGTTGAGTTTATAATCAATTATCCGAAGTTTAAAGTATTTGGAAACCCCGTTCAGTGCATCGTATTTTTTCAGAAGATATTTCTTTTTCGGATCCATTTCGTATAAATTTCCGGAGCCAACTTCGCCCAGTATTTTCCAGTTCGAACCGATGGCGCCTTTCCAGTCGGTAAATTCACTTGTAGCAATATAGGTTGAGTCGATATCTTCAAAATCAATATTCTCGTCAAATATCTGAGCAATTCTCACCCCACCTTCATTGTTTATTAATACACCGCTTTGCGTGTAAGGCGCATATTCTCCGGGGATAAGTGTTTCCCACCAGCCCAGGTAAGGCGTAAAAACTATGTCCCATTCAATGGTCCGCGGTTCGACGGATACGGTGGCATTTTCATCGTACGAAAAATAGATGTAATTCAATCCGTCACTCCGGTTTATTATATACGTCTGGATGTTCTGGTTGTCAGTAGCTTTAGCGTAATTGAACGTGTAGGAGTCATCCGTTTCCTCCACAAATTGTATGAGGTAATAGTTGTCACTTTCAACGCCCCTGCTCTGCACGTACACTTCACCGTCTTCCCAGTTTTGCAGACTCAGCGAATCGGGGTAGTTTGTATAAGCCGGATCATCGAATGTCCACTCATCGGAGTTGTTGATGTAATCCAGAACTTCATCCTGACTTACTTCGGTGATGTTGTATTTTCCTGTTTTATGCGCTCGCGATCCGGTGGCCCATCCCAGCAACACTTTGCTTCCTTCCCCAGCCGACTCAAAGGCCAGGTCCCAGCTTCTTGGCGAGGATGTGCTTACCTCCTGAGCTGTGTTTTCATAGAAGTAATAATACGTTTGCGTTGTCTTAATACTGTTTTGAACCGTAAATGTGCTTTCAATTGTCTTTTCCAAAGGCACTGTATCGATATCCTTAAAGCAAGACGTTAAAACAAGTGCTGTAATTCCTGTCAATATTATATTCTTCATCGCTGTACGTTTCATTTGTAGTCAGGTATTTTATCAATTATCATGTCGCTAACTCTATTCAAAATTATTGCTTTTTCTTTTCATTCAGAACAAGTTGTGTCTAATTTGACAGTTTTATCCGCAGTTTAAAAAAGAAGGTCCTGCCGTAGTTCATCGGTCCTAAATATTCGTATGCTTCCCCTCTGTATCCATAAGTTCTTCGTTCATAATTATTCAGTAGGTTTTTGCCTCCCAGCACCAATGTCAGTCTGTTTTTCCAGAATAATTTTGTTATAGAAACTTCCAGGTCTCCAAACGGATCGGTATATACCTGGTAGTATTCGGCAGGTTCCGTGTCCGAATCGACAGCTAAAGAAGGTGTTTTGCCGTAATATTTGAGATTGGCCATAAAAATCAGTTTGTACTTCCTCAGGTTGTATTTTACATTAAACGTATAATTGTTATAGTAAACAACCGGTGCATACTCTCCGTCTCCTTCGTAATCAAATGTTTCTCCGGTAAAACCGAATCCTGCGCCTACTGTTAAACCGATAAAGTGCATGTACGAGGCACTGATAACTCCGCCAAAAGTTCTTCTTCCGCCCAGGTTGACCATGGTTGCCGAATTCGATTCAACATCTGTTACAATTAATGAGATAACATTTTTCCCGTCATTATAAAAGAAACTGGGTTCGAATTTGAACAGATGTTTGTTTTTACCATATTTATAGGTTAAAGTTGTATTGTAACTATTTGTTGTTTCAGCTTTCAGGTCTTTGTTTCCTTCCAGATTATGATTAGAATCTTTAAAGTCTAAATAAAGCTCCTTTAAAGAAGGTGCCCTGAATCCTCTGGCATAGGATATGCGGAAATTCAGGCTTTCAATGATATTCCACTGAAGATTGAGGGACGGAATGACCGGTGCCCCGTACACCGTATTATAAATCAGCCGCAATCCGGGCTGAATGGTCAGTTGTTTAACGGGTGTGTATTGCAGACTGACGAATGCGGCGAAATCGCCCATCTGAGCTCCGTCCTCAATTTTATCACCCTGGCCTGTTTCGTAATTAATATCCCAGCCAAACTGGTAGGAGATGACCGAGCCTTTTCTTGCGTGCGTGAAATTTCCACGTGTCATCATATTATTAAAAACCGTATGTGACGAGCTTGTTACCACTTTCTCCAGGGTAGATAAATCGGAACTGATGTTATCTGTAGTTCTGCCGTAGTAAGTGTAAGCAGCTATAATATTATACGATACAGAGCTCGATATCTGATCGCTTACCGTAATGCTGTTAATGGAACGCGTAGTATAATAATCGGCGTCATAGGCAATGAGCATAGGGGTGGGGTTGGAATAATTTTTCAGCAGCAGATTCATGTACTGAGATCTTACTTTAAACTGGAGATGTTTGTTCCTGTATGCATATTCCACTTCGGCGTTGTAAACTCTTTTAGGTTTAAACTCCATGTAGCGGTCTTTGCCCGACGGAAATTTGATCGTATCCACATTCAGGTTTATATCGATTCCCTGAAACATATCCCTGTTACCGGAAACCGTTATAGAGTTCTTTCCCCGTATTATTGAGCCATATATGCCGAAGTTGTAATTGTTCTTGGTGTCGACGTATGTGTTTGCCTTTAGAATGTTCCGGGCTTTGGTGTTTTGTTTTGTAATGATGTTTATAACACCTGCCAGCGCACTCGTTCCATACACCACCGACATGGGCCCCTGAACAATTTCGATATGATCCACATTTTCCATGTTTATCTGCGACAGGTCGATGTCACCGTTAACACGTCCTACGATTGGTATGCCGTCTATCAGGTATTTAATATTCTCACCACCCATTCCCTGCATCTCGATTGACGTACCGGTTGAAGGATCTACTACAAGGCGGATACCCGTTTCGTTCGACAGGGCTTCAGCCAGGTTGTTTACTCCTCTTTCGGTAAGTGTTTTTGAGTTGATGACATCAATCTTGTAGATTGACTGGTCTGCTTTCTTCGGTTCGTACTGACCTGTAACCACTACCTCTTCCAGACCCACATAATCCACGGCAAGTTTTATGGTTTTGCTTTCGCCGGGACTAACGGTATCGGTAAGCTTCTGGTAGCCAATTGATGAGATGACAACTTTTGTTCTTTCTTTTATATCAATTTCTACATGTCCGTCTATATCGGAAACAGTTCCCCCGATATAGTTGTTATGACTATCATATAAAACAACATTGGAAAAGGCACAGGGTTCTGAGGTTTGCTCGTCTATTATTTTTAACTCCGTTTTTTGTTGCGCGTTCAGCTCAGGTGCGTAAACTGCAAATCCTATTAGTAAAAGTATAATGCCTAAATACTGCTGTTTCATAATATCTGCTTTAGATTGATGCTTTTATTAGAAATGTAATCCGAAAATTGTAAAACTATATCGTCAGGGTTGTTGATTCATACTTATTGCCAGGTCGTTAATGTATCCTTCTTTTAGTTGAAATTAATTATCTGTTGGTTTGTGTCATGGTTTCGGGGATGGCAAATATATAATTCGCTCTGCCGATGTTTTCTTCATCCAGTTTCTCCACATCCTTTTGATAGACAGTGCTGATCGTTTTGATGTTCAGTCCCGGTCTGAGTTTATTTATCCACCACAGAATGCCTTCAAAATTATCTGAATGGTAGGCGCCGTCAAAATGAAAAAGTAATTTTCCTTCCGACCAGTTTTCAAGGATGAAATGCGCCATAGTGGCGTCCTTTGCCGCCTGCGCCTTAGGGAAATTCTCGTTCACATGGGCACCCATGCCCATCATGTTCATCATATTGGCATAGCAGGCCACTTCCGGGTCGTATAACTCTACAAGGTCCGGACCGATCAGCGCCTTGGCTTCATCGCTTAACTCATCTAATCCTTCAAAGCCTTTTTTATGTACTACCGAAGCATATCTGCGCGGAATATTTGTCGCGATAAACCGCAGACCGCTGTCTTTTGCAAACTCCATAACGGGTTTATAATCGGTTTTGTAGTTGCCCCAGAGTTTTGCTTCAGCTTCAAATTTCTTGTCCGGATAAAAGCCGGCCAGGTACTCGTCAATCAGCAACTGGTTATCAGTTTCAAACATTTCGGCCCCGATGATAAGATCTTGTTTTTTTACTTTATACAGGTCAACCGTAATTTCATATTCCATCCAGTGGGCAATGGGGTCGGTGTGCAATTCGCCGAAAAATACGATGTCTGCCTGCGCCAGGTCTTTGATCATTTTTTCATATTTAACCGTTTTTCCCTGTTGGTCGTACAATACATAAGCAGGTTTGTCACTTTTAAAAGCAAAACCGGCAAAGGCCAGTAATAAAATGTAGATGATTGATTTTTTCATTATTTTCTGATTTTTACTATTTATACTATTCTTGTTAATGATGACAAATGTTGTTGTCAGCTTATTCCTCAGGTTGAATGAGCAATACGTCACGTTTACCGTTACTCATAATATCAACCGTTATTGTCCAATGCTATGTTTCACCATGCTCCTTCTTGTTGGTTTTGTTTTTTCTTTTGGGTCCGCCTCTGTAAAAGTAAGATTTTTTTCTCTGTTTACTAAGTCATGGGCAACACTCAGAATAACCAGTATGGTAAGTGTTTACTCGTGATGTTCTTCATGTTGATGTCTTCCTTCTTTTTTACAAATTAAGACTGGAGATATCCATTAAATATAAATAGAGTTTCCGTTCACCGTTTGCATCTCTTCCTGAGGAGAATGCCAGCGTTTTACCATCGTGTGAAATAACAGGAAAGCCGTCAAAAGATTCATTGAAGGTAAGCTGCCTTTCTTCACCGGTTTCCAGATTTCGGATAAAAATTTCGAAGTTGTGCGGGGGAAGTATTTTTACATAAGCAAAATATTTGCCATCGGGTGATGGATATGGAGCCCAGTGTGTGCCATGTTCGAAGGTGATCTGTTTGAAATCGCTGCCATCGGTTTTGATGGTAAAAATTTGCATGTCTTTGGAGCGTTTTCCTTCGTCTTCTCTTTTCCAGGCACGGTAGAGTATCGTTTCATTATCCGGCATGATAAAAGCGCCGCCTTCCTGCCAGTCATCTGTAAACGTTACCTGGCGTTCATTAGTACCGTTGGCATCCATGAGCCATAAATCCATTTTGCCGTCAATTTGGCGGCCAAACAGGATTTTTGTGCCGTCGGGGCTGTAAGCAACTTCCGCATCGTAATACTTATTGTTGGTCAGTCTTTTTACATTGCTTCCATCGAGGTCCGAGGTGTAAAGTTCGGCTCCCTGAGGATAGTTCTTTGGATCAGAATAGTTGCCGGGAGGCATATCCAGGTTGTCGCGTGTCGAGGTCCAGATAATACTTTTTCCGTCAGGATGATAAAAGGAACAGGCATCAGCTCCCCTGTCGTTTATTTGTGTCAGGTTGGTACCGTCGATGTTGATGGTATATACCATATGATGCTCATCGTGAGCGGTTTTCCCGTTAAAGATCATCGACTGGTCATCCGGTGAAAAATAGGCCTCGGCACCCTCGGGGCTGTTGGGTATCCTTGTCACAGGAAGTTCTTCGTTTACTACGGTTTCTACAGCCTGCGCATCTTTAGGCTCTTCTGCGTTTGTTTCTTTTTTTGCACCTGAATTGCTGCACGCTGCTATGAATATAATGCTTCCTATTAAAAGCGCTCCGGTTAATTTTTTGATCTTCATATTATTTTATTAAAGTGACTTAATTATGTGAATTGTATTTTTTTATTTCTGTTATATAATTAAAGCTTGCTTCGTTTCGTCGAACCTGTTCCTTTTAATGATTTGGTTTATTTTGACTTTTTGTGCTTGCTTTCATAGAAAAGTATGGCCATCAATAAGACAAGGACTATGAATATGGACAGAATCTCCACCTTGTGTTCCAAAGGTTGCACCCATATTTCGTTGTATATGTCCCATCTTCCCAGGATCTCCACAACATTCCAGAAAATGATCACCACCGGTATGCCATATCTGATGGCATAGGCTATATTGTTAATCTTAAGAAGGTTGACAAACAGGTACAGGGACCATAACAAGGAGCCAAAGGCAAAGATATAGGTTGCCGGATGGCGGTCCCCGAAAATCCTGTTGTCATAAATCAGCATCAGGGCAATGTAAAATGTCCAGAGAATGGTGATGATCTCGGTAGTTGTAATTAACGCTATCGGTCTGTCTTTTTCAACGGGTTTTCTGTGAACGAATTTCATTCGGAGATTTCGCTGCAACCACCTGAAAAAATTGCACTGTGTGTGGCGGTTAAACAGGAAGTAGATAAATATGACAGAAAGAAAGCCTATCGATGACGGCAAAATCAAATATTCGGGTTTGGTCACCACTTCACCGTTTTCAATCAATGGCTGGATGTTGAGGTGATGAGCGAAGAACACAAATGAAAACTCGATCCATCCGGTCCAGATCAGTAAGCCCGCAAACAGGCCCAAAAATGTTGCTTTCGTCTCATTTTGCGTTTTCATACCCAAAATCAGCAGCACTAATCCTAACAGACCCATAACAAAGGCTGCCTGAAAAACATAGGCTTTGCCAAAAACATGCTCGGTCATGATCATCAATGCGTGCCCTAAGGGCATTGTTAATAAGATGATAAGAAATGCCAGGATACCGGCAAGCGGCTTCTTAATTGTGATGTTCATAATACATTATTGCTTATCGATAAAATTTTACCGCTAAATAATAAAAAATAATCGTTATATCAAAATGTAATGTGGTATAATTAATAACATTTCAATAAAACCCGGAGATGTTTTGAGTTGTACCTCCTCAGCAGTATAATTTAAGCACCTGCGGTTCCTTCTTGCCTGCAACAGCTATCAGAAGGTTAATAAACAGCGAAGAAATGCCGAAGAGATTTACCTGCGTTGGTGTAAATTACTGAAACGGGAAGATATCTGGTGTGTGTTACTCCTCACCGTCTTCCGGGATATAGCGCAGTATATCCCCAGGCTGGCAATTAAGTTCTTTGCAGATTGCTTCCAGGGTCGAAAAGCGGATAGCCCGGGCTCTTCCTTTTTTCAAAATGGAGAGATTGGCGATGGTGATATCAATGCTGTTGGAGAGTTTTGTCAGCGTCATCTTGCGTTTGGCAAGCATTACATCAAGGTTAACTTCTATGGGCATGGTCTCCTGAATTAAATAGTTAGGTCATGGTCTTCTTTTAATTCGGCCCCCCGAATAAATGCTTTGGCAATCACAAAAATGAGCAAGGCAAGGAACACTGTACGGAAATCAAATCCGAACCGGGCTTTAAAAACGATCCCTTCAATAACCAGTGTTTCAGAAATGTGCAGGTTTACAAAATAATTAATGATCTCTGGTATTAACGCAAGGCCTAATATGGCGTAGGCAATGTATTTTATATAAATACCATTCTGCCTGGTAAAAAACACACCTGTTTTTACACCGGCGAATATTTTCTTCAGCATATAAATAATGAATATATAAAGCAAGGTGTCGATAAATACACTCAGCAGCCGGAGGTAGATAAAATTATAACCGGCATCTTTTATGTGGAGCCGTCCTTCGCCGTTCGTTAAAAACACATTGCTTTGCGCATCGTCAGCAGAAGCTGTGTTCTGAATATCCAGGCGGGCAAACTGTATGTGAAAACCCTCCAGCTTATCGGTATTAATAATGGAGTTATCGGTGGCGATCAAAACAGAAATGACAATGAGTACTGCCAGAAAAAACCACTGCAGGTACCACACAATGCTCAATACAATGGAAACAGCTTTAATGAAAGGAAATTTACCGGTCATGGATAGCGTAATTTTTATGTTTGATTTACAAAGTTACTATTTTGCCGGAATACAAGATCAGAAATGTTTGCGCGATTATGAAAAGCGAATGCTTAACCCTTTGTCAGAAGTGGCCACATGGCATTGATCTGTAAGTTGACCGGATTCCGATAACGCAGCGCATCGGGATAGATGAGATTTATACCCCGATGCCTGCATCGCTAAAATAAAATGTCTGATGTGTTTCCTCGCCAGTTTTCGGTGAGGTAGCTCATTTTACAGTTTAATCATATTCCCCTTGAGGATTTGCTTATTGTACTGAATTGTATAAAAATAATAGCCCGAAGGAACCGGTATGCCTTCCAGGTTGGTTCCGTTCCAGAGAATCTGGTATTCCCCTTTTCCGTTTAGCTGAACGGCAACCACATCAATTAACCGGCCGAACGAATCAAATATGCGTAAAGTCGCGGTTTCATATGCCGGCTCATTAACTATAAAATGGATGTTTATTTCAGAAGTAAAGGGGTTAGGATAGGCATAACATAACTTGTCGCCATAGGCTGCCTCTTCCTCAAACGGATCTTCAATAAACACAGTGCCGCCTCCTGTATAGGAAGTGAACGGGCTTATCACATTGTAACAGATGCTGATGTCGATGATCATATTCTCAATTTCTTCAGCTTCAGGCGATTCGGGGTCGAACGTATGGTATAAAATATACAGATTGTCCATTTTCTTTTTAGCCCATAACTTGGTCAGAAACTGGTACGTCGGTATTGTTGTATCCGCCAGGTCAACGGTGTATTGATATGATTGCGGCTGTCCGAAGGCGTCCCCGCTGAAGGTTACATTTATCGTACCTGCTTCATCATATCGACCGACTACAATTAACTGCTGGCCAAGGTAGAGGTTGTCGAGCGGATCGGGAAAGATTTGCGTGACCAATGGGGGATCAACCGACAGTTGTGTATTGATCAAAACAGGGTTTCGGATCTTCCGGTAAAACGAAGTGATCACCTCTTCCAGTTCATCATTGCCGAGGAATTCGCTGAGGCCGTTATTTTGAGAAGCGATTTGCGATAGTAAGGATTCGTTTGTGTAATCGCCTATCCCGAAGGTATGGATCTGGAGATTAGAGACCTCATTGATCGTGATCAGATCCTGGATATGAGCCAGAATTTCATCTGTGCCGATCAAACCGGTAGTTGCTTCCCCGTCGGTAAAGAATATGATGATGTTGGCCAGGGTTGTATCATTTGAAGCAAAATCAGGAATGGCCGTGGAGAAGGCTCCGGAAATATTCGTTGAGCCGTCGGCATACATACCGTTAATATAGTTTAATGCCTGCGCTTGTGAAGACGCATCAAAGGCCACATGGTCTTCAAAAAGACTGGAAACATACGTGGCAAAGTCCACAATGTTAAAATAGTCACCTTCATTCAGGTTATTCACAATGTAGGAAGCGGCATCTCTTGCCTGGATAATTTTGTTACCCGACATGCTTCCGGATCTGTCGATGATCAGGGTAAATACTTTTTGTATGACCTCTGCTTGCGGATCGGGTTCAACAATGAAAGTGAAGAAACCGTTTCCGTATAAGTCGCAATGAAAAGCCGTGTCGGTGATGTAGGTGCTGTAGCTGAATAAACCCAAATCGTCGGGGCTGAGTTCGTAGTATGCCCTGTAGTCGAGGTCGGCGGTTGTTTCATATACATCAAATTCGAATTCAGCCGTGCTGTCGTTAAAATTGATGTAATCGGGTGTATGGCTTTCGAGCTCAATATTCGTTATTTTTCGCTGCGATTCCAGCAAGAAATGAATGTGCTGATAATTGAGTGCTTCATCCTGAATCAGGCTGTAATCATTCGGATAAAAAAAATCAACCCGGTAAAAGTCGTACGGGAGGAGCTGCACATAAGTTAGCTCCACAGTCAGAATGGAGTCCATGGCTATGGAGTCTTCCAGGTTAAAGAACAGGGGTGTGGCCCCCAGAAATTCCTGGAGGGCTTCATTGCCATTACCACCACCCGGAAGGGTCGTATCCTGCGGCGAAGGCGAAATGTTGGCAGCATACCAGGTGTTGCCGAGTTTCCAGCGCAGCCCTGTGCCATTGGCACCCTCTGCCAGAGGAAAGGCGTACTTGATTTTTGTTTTCTCACCGGTATTGTTCAGAAATTTTTGTGTGGTCACAATAATGGCGATCTGGTCGTAGACAGTCACTTCCACATCCGAAGAAAGTAAGCGGAAGTACTCGGAGGTTTGGGCATTTTTTATGGCTACACCGTTCGAAAAAAGAGCATTTGAAACAAACAGGAAGCCAAGCAGCAGAAAGGATAGTTTTTTCATAGAACACGTTTTTTTAAGATGATCTGAATATATAACTGAGGTGTTTTCATCCACCTGTGTTGTCTGTACTATGAGGGATCTCTTCACCATCCAAAAAGCAGATAAACCTTATCTGCCGGCTTCTCTACAGTATGTTTGCTCCCCGCTGTCACGGCCTATAAACTAAGACAGTTGTCGGCAGAAAAACCCTTACTTGATTTGAATGTATTTTAGGTGGACTGCCCTTTGCCAGGAACGGAAATTACTTAATTAGCAACGATTGTATAGAAGTGGTGTGGGGGATGGCTTTGGCTTAAGAGGCG
>QMPO01000027.1 GCA_003648625.1 Bacteroidota bacterium | reverse complement strand
GGGATCAATCCGGTTTAATACTTTGTCGGTGTCAATATGCTCAGGAAGAGGAAGTTGAACGATGAAACCGTTTATCTCCTGATCGTTATTCAAAAAGTCGATTGTTTCCAGTAGTTCCTCTTCTGTTATGTCGGCAGGAAAGTTATACACGGAAGAAGTTATGCCAATACGCTTTGCCGCTTTTTCTTTACTGGCCACATAAGTCAGGCTGGCAGGATCATCGCCAACCAGAATGGCAGCAAGATGTGGGGCCTCTTGGCCTTTATCAATAACTCGAGCAACTTCCGCCTTAATTTCATCTTTAATAATTTGGGCTGTTGCCTTACCGTCAATGATCTTAGCTGTTTTTCGTTTAGCCATGACTGAACATTATCTGATTAATAATTGATTTATCGCTTCGCGCCTTTCATCATTTGCGCTAAGCCGCGGCCTCCGCCTGACGACATCATTTTCATCATTTTACTTGTTTCGGCAAATTGCTTGATCAGACGGTTCACTTCCTGAATCTCATTGCCACTGCCTCTGGCGATTCGTTTTCTACGCGATCCGTTCAGGATTTTAGGATTTTCCCGTTCTTCAGGTGTCATCGAATGAATGATGGCCTCAATGCCTTTAAATGCATCATCGTCAATCTCTGTATCTCTGAGGGCTTTGCCCATCCCCGGTATCATGCCCATCAGGTCTTTTACATTACCCATTTTTTTGATCTGCTGGATCTGTTTCAGGAAATCGTTGAAGTTGAACTGATTTTTGGCAATTTTCTTTTGAATCCTGCGGGCTTCTTCTTCGTCAAACTGTTCCTGGGCTTTTTCCACAAGAGTTACAATGTCGCCCATGCCAAGTATCCTGTCAGCCATACGGCTGGGATGGAATAAGTCCAAAGCATCCATCTTTTCGCCGATCCCGACAAATTTGATCGGTTTGTCGACAATAGCCTTGATGGTCAGTGCGGCACCACCCCGTGTGTCGCCGTCCAGTTTTGTCAGCACTACGCCGTCGAAATCGAGCCGGTCGTTAAATGCTTTGGCAGTATTCACGGCGTCCTGTCCTGTCATTGAATCGACCACAAACAGTATTTCATGTGGATTGATGGCATCTTTGATCGAGCTGATCTCGTTCATCATCTCTTCGTCAACGGCTAAACGTCCTGCGGTATCTACAATAACAACATTCTTTGCATTGTTTTTTGCATGCTTCACAGCATTTTTAGCAATCTGAACGGGGTTCTTATTCTCTTCCTCGGTGTATACATCCACCTGGATCTGTTCACCTAAGACCTTTAACTGGTTGATAGCAGCAGGCCTGTACACGTCGCCAGCCACCAGCATTGGTTGCTTTCCTTTCTTGGTTTTAAGGTAAAGGGCAAGTTTGGCAGCAAATGTAGTCTTACCGGATCCCTGTAAGCCGGCAATTAAAATGACGGCGGGGTTGGCATTGATGTCAATATCCACCTGCTCCCCTCCCATCAGTTCAGCCAGTTCGTCGTGAACAATTTTTATCATCAGCTCACCCGGTTTCACCGCCTGCAACACATTCTGGCCAAGGGCTTTTTCTTTTACGTCGCTCGTGAATTGTTTGGCAATTTTGTAACTGACGTCCGCTTCTATCAATGCTTTCCTGATCTCTTTGATCGATTCGGCTACATTGATCTCAGTGATTCTTCCCTGTCCTTTAAGAATCTTAAAGGACTTCTCAAGTCTGTCGCTTAATCCTTCAAACATAGTACTCAAATATTTTAGGCTGCAAAAATAATAAAAGCAGCTACACCAAAGCATGTCGCCGGCTAAATACCTGTAATTAATATCATCATGATATTTAAAGGCTAAGCTTCAGAAAATAAGCCTGTTTGCCGGTAGCAGGCGAATTAGTTCTTGATGATTCATTCAAATTTCATAGATTTGCACCTAATCAAGCTTGTACTTCAGGTGAAAGAAATTCTGATCAGAACAGCGTCAGGAATTGTATTTCTGATCATTGTACTTGGTTCCATTTTGCTTCATCCCATGGCATTTCTGGTGGTTTTTGGAGGCTTTACCCTATTGGGCATGAAAGAGTATTTCAACCTGACAGATGTATCGTCCGGCCATCTGCGATATGTATATGCGCTAGTAGGCTTACTGCTTTACTTTTTGCTGGGGTTGATCGGAACCGGAGCACTGGAAGTTGTGCACAGCCTGTGGGTTGTTCTTCTTCTTCCCATAGTGGTGATTGCCCAGTTATTTACCCAAAAACAAAACTGGACAGAGATAAGTTCGGTATTGTCAGGGTATATCTATGTGGTTGTTCCCTTTGCATTGATGAACTGGTTTGATTTTTTATCGAACAGTACGGGAATATTTGCCAATTACCTGTTGTTCAGTTTGTTTATTATTGTTTGGTGCTATGATATTTTTGCCTATCTGACGGGTTCGTTCTTTGGAAAACATAAAATGTTTGAACGTGTTTCGCCCAAAAAAACCTGGGAGGGATTTGCCGGAGGGCTTGTCTTTGCACTATTGGCAGCATACGTGTTTTCGCTGTTTTTTGACCAGTTGAACGTTTTACAATGGCTGGTGCTGGCACTTATCATTGTGGTAACGGCAACCCTGGGCGATTTGTCGGAGTCGATGTTGAAACGATTTGCCGGAGTAAAGGATTCGGGCAGTATAATGCCGGGGCACGGAGGCATACTCGACCGTTTTGATGCCGTATTGTTCGCCACTCCGTTTGTGTTGATCTATCTGGATATAATCATATAATGAAAATACATAAAGAAGGATATAAGGTTATTTTGGTTACCTTGTTTATATTGATGGCACTGGTGTTGCTGGTGATGTGGCTGATTCCGAATCCGTATGTAAGGTATTTTTTATATGCCGGTTTTATCATACACTTGTTGTGGACCATGCGCTTCTTTCGGTATCCGGAAAGGGAAGTTAATGAAGGAGATGCGTACATCCTTTCTTCAGCCGACGGTAAAATTGTAGCTTTGGAAGAAACATACGAGGGGGAATATTTTAAGGAAAAAAGATTGCTGATCTCCGTATTTATGTCACCCTATGATGTACATATCAACTGGTACCCATTTAGCGGTGTGGTAAAATATGTGCAGTACCATCCCGGATTATACCTTGTTGCCTATCACCCGAAGTCTTCTGAGGAGAATGAAAGGAACAGCATTGTTCTGGAAAAAGAAGAGGGAAAAGATGTGCTGATCAGGCAGGTGGCAGGTATCATGGCGCGAAAGATCGTAAACTATGCCGAAGTTAATGCTGAAGCACATCAGGGAGCCGAATTTGGGATTATCCGTTTTGGTTCGCGTGTCGACTTTTATCTGCCTTTAAACGTTGATATTAAAGTGAAAATGCATGAAAAGGTTCGTGCACGAAGAACGGTTATTGCTGAGTTTAAGTGAGAACCGATTGCAGAGTTTTGATCCTGGAAAAGGGCGTGTATCCTTTAGATTTCTTTGTTTTTACAAAAATTTCCTGAGTTCAATTAAATCGTTGATGTAGTAGGTTGCTCTATCAGTGAATGATTTCTTTTCCGGGTCAAATAATACCTGGTCCATCCCTATTTGCCGGGCCCCCAGAATATCAACTTCCGCGTCATCACCGATCATCAGACTTTCGCCTGCATGCGCTTTGGTACGGTTAAATGCAAAACTGAATATCAGAGGATCGGGTTTTTTAACACCGGCTTCTTCCGAAGTAATGATCTCATTAAAATACTTGTCAAGTTCGGCAGACTTAAGTTTGGTAAACTGTACTTCGCTGAAACCGTTAGTGATGATGTGTAAATGATAACGGGGATATAAATATGCCAGAATTTCGTGTGCATTGGGAAACAAATGCACCAGTAAAGGGCTGACATATACATAGTATTCACCGATTTGCTGTGCCAGCTCTTTGTCTTTAATACCGAACTCTTCCAGCGTATGCTCAAATCTTAGTCCTCTGAGGATTTCTTTAGCTAGTTTTCCTTCGCGGTATTGGTTCCACAAAATATCATTATGGTAGGTGTATTTCTTCTTGAAAAGATCTACCGATCCTATTCCTTTGTTTTTCAGATCAAATTTTCTGTAAATTTTGTGAAAAGCTTCAGTGGCACTGGTGTCAAAGTCCCATAAAGTCCGGTCGAGATCAAAAAACAGATGCCTATATGATTTCTTCATTGGAACGCAAAACTAAGTAAATTATCGGCTGAGTGGCTGTTTAATATTCGATGAGTCAGGAGCCGGTTTACCAGCGGATTTAATTACATTTGTGCCTTTATTATTGAATCTATGAAAAAGATCAGAGTTGCCATAAACGGTTTCGGACGTATCGGCAGGATTACTTTACGGAAGATATTGGAAAAGAGCAATATGGAAGTAGTTGCCATCAATGATATTACAGATGCGGCTAACCTGGCCCATCTTTTCAAATACGATTCGGTCCAGCGGCAGTTCGAAGGAGATGTGGAGCACAATGAGAACCACATGGAAGTAAACGGGCAAAAGATATTAGTTTATTCCGAGGCTGACCCGGCGAAATTACCCTGGAAAGAGTTGGAAATTGATGTGGTAATTGAATCAACCGGGCAATTTGTTGAACGTGACCAGGCGATAAAACATGTGACCGATTCAGGTGCACGGAAAGTGATTATTTCAGCGCCTGCAAAAGGGGAGCGCGATCATGTAAAGTATGTTGTATTAGGTGTTAACGACAGCATTGTCGACAGAAATGATGTGATCATCTCCAACGCTTCGTGCACAACTAATAATGTGGCGCCACTCATCATGATCCTGGATGAATTGTGGGGTATTGAGAAGGGATTTATAACAACAGTGCATTCTTATACCAAAGATCAGAACCTGGTGGACGGCCCGCACAAGGACTGGAGGCGCGGACGTGCGGCAGCTTATTCTATTGTGCCTACAACCACGGGTGCAGCCAAAGCAGCAACAAAAATATTTCCGCATCTGGAAAAGAACCTGGGTGGCGCAGGAATCCGTGTACCGGTTCCCAACGGCTCGCTGACAGATTTTACGTGTACGTTAAAGAAATCAACCAGTATAGAAGAAATTAATAAAGCATTTAAAGAAGCTGCTGAAACACGGCTGAGAGGTATACTGCAATATACCGAGGATCCGATTGTTTCGTCAGATATCATCGGAAACACACATTCTGCCATTTTTGACGCTAATCTCACGGCTGTTTTAGGCGAAAAAAACAAACTGGTAAAAGTGGTGGCATGGTACGACAACGAGATGGGTTATTCGTCACGCTTAGTGGAACTGATAGAGAAGTTTGCGTAGGTCAATCTTTAAAATACTTCAGGGTCATCTCCCCGTTTTCAAATACCCCATAAGAGAAATGTGATATCCAGTCGCCGAGTATAACGGCCTCCGCTTTTTCACTTATTTTGATTTGTATTGGTAGATGTCTGTGACCGAATATCAGATAATCCAGTTCGGGATGTTCTTCAATTTTTCTCCGGGCGTACTGAATAAGCATTTCGTCATCAGGGATTGCTTTGCTTTCCTTCTTTCCTTCTTTGGAAAGATTAGCCAGCCGGCTTTTTTTTGAAAAATAGAGGCCCATGCGGGCACCAATATCTGGATGCAACCACTTGAACAGGAATTGATTCGGTTTGAATTCAAACACTTTCTTCAGGAATTTATAACCGTTGTCTCCGGGGCCAAGGCCGTCGCCATGCGCCAGAAATACTTTTTTCCCGTCAAATTCCATGAAGGCCGGTTTCCTGTGCAGGTCAACACCAGCCTCATTCTTCAGGTAGTCAAAGGCCCACACATCATGGTTTCCCCGGAACAAATGAACTTTTATTCCTTTATCGGTTAACTCGGCTATTTTTCCAAGCAACCGCACGTAGCCCTTAGGAATAACGGTTTTGTATTCAAACCAGAAATCAAAAACATCACCCATCAGGAATATTTCGGAAGCGTCTTTTGAGATCATTTCCAGCCACGCAACAATTTTCTTTTCTCTTATCAAACTACTTGCATAATCCGGTATGCCCAAATGAAAGTCAGAAGCAAAATATTTTTTTCCCGTATTCAAAGCGGTGAGTTTTTTAAAAGCTTACGTAGTTACTTCTTTTACAAGGTCTTTGATGATCAGGTTTAATTTAGGAGCTACCAATGAAGCTGCATCTACAACCTCATCGTGCGAAATCTCAACGATTTTACCTTCTACCCCAAGATCGGAAATAACGGAAACGGCAAATACCGGCAACTTCATGTGGCGTGCCACGATCACTTCCGGAACGGTGGACATGCCCACGGCATCGGCACCAAGAGCCTTTATGTATCGATACTCGGCAGGTGTTTCGTAAGTCGGTCCGGATACGGCAGCATAAACACCTGTTTTAAAGTGTATGCTGTGATGCCGGGCAACTTTTTTGGCTTTACTCAGTAATCTTTTATCGTAAGCTTCGCTCAAATCAACAAAACGAGGACCCAAGCCTGTCATATTTTTTCCAATTAGCGGATTGGGCATTAGGTTGATATGGTCGGTAATAAACATAATGTCCCCTACTTCGAAATCGCTGTTCACACCCCCACTCGCATTGGAAACAAAAAGGTATTCAATACCTACTTGCTTCAATACCCTGACGGGAAAAGTAACTTCAGTCATGTTGTATCCTTCATAAAAATGAAACCGCCCCTGCATGGCAACAACATTCACTCCGTTTAATTTTCCAAAGATCAGTTGCCCTTCATGTCCCTTGACCGTTGAAACGGGAAAGTTTGGAATTTCGTTATAAGATATTCTCGTAGCAACATCAATTTCATTGGCTAGTTCGCCCAATCCTGAGCCTAAAATGATACCTATTAATGGTTTTTCGGTAATGTTATTACTGATGTAATTAACCGTTTCTTCTATTTTTTTCAACATATTCAATTATTTGCTGTTCAAACTCCGGCTCATCCGTACCATGCAGTTTAACCTCAATGGGGATATAAAATACCGGTAAATTTTTGAGTTCGCTAAGATAAGGAGATTTTATCAGGCGCATAACATCTTTTTCGGTAGTTAAGATAATCTTTGACCGTGTAAATAATTCTTCAAACTTCTTACGGATCTTTTGCAGGTCTTTCTTTTTATAAATATGATGATCCGGAAATTCAAAGCTAATCAGCTCGGAACACTGATCACGCAAATAATCCTTTAACGGTTCGGGATTAGCAATTCCACAAAACATAAGGATAGTATTTGTGTTTTTTTTCGGTAGTTCGATGTTAGCACCCGGCAACGGCACCAGATCTCCGTACTTTAAAAATGAATAATAGATTATTTGGTGTTCCTTTGGTTTTAAGATAGCATCAACCCTTCGCCGTGTGATTGCTGAAAGCACCTTATATGTTTTCGTAACAACAATGATATCAGCCCTTTTGGCAGAAGATACGCAATCTCTTAATCTTCCGGAGGGTAACAAATAGTCTTCCATATAAAGGTTATGGTAATCGGTCAGTAAGATATTTATGCCCGGTTTAACATACCTGTGCTGAAAACTGTCATCAAGCAATATAACATCCAGATGTTTGTAATTGGCCATCAGATACCTGATACCGTTTCTTCTGTTTGCATCAACGGCCACAATGATTCTATTGCCGAATTTTCTGGAGTATTGCATAGGTTCATCGCCCACATCCTCATGATCGGAAAATTGGTCAGCAAGGCGGAAGCCGCTGGTGCTACGTCCATAACCTCTCGACAAGATAGCTACCCGATAGTTGTCAGAAAGCATATTTACCAAATATTCAACAAAGGGCGTTTTTCCGGTTCCTCCAACAGAAAGGTTACCTACGCCGATTATAGGGATGGGAAACTCCTTTTCTTTAAAAATGCCGGAGTCGAAAAACCAGTTTCTGATCCGGACAGCAATACCATAGGCGATGGCAAAAGGAAATAAAATGATTCTCAAAAATTCCATTTGCTAAATTTTGTTTTGTTTGTGCTATGTTTTTCAAATTGTGTAATTTTATTTGCTGTTCTTTGCTTGTTTGTTGTTGCTTGCAAATAAAATTTGTCCAATTTACGAAAATTTAACAAATACTAAATATGAGGCCTTTATTATGAAAATTCATGAAATAACATCTTACCTGGAAGAATTTGCACCGCTTGCTTTACAGGAATCGTATGATAATGCCGGCTTGTTGATCGGTTCGCAGGACCTCGAAGTTAAAAAAGCGTTAATAACGTTAGATGTCACCAAAGATGTGGTAGAAGAAGCTGTTTCACAGAAATGTGATTTGATCGTAGCGCATCACCCACTTATATTTAAAGGGCTTAAAAAAATTGATTATCAGTCGGATACAGGTAAAATGATCGCAAGGCTGATAAGAGAAAATATTGCCGTTTACGCGGCACACACGAATCTTGATAATGTACCTGGTGGTGTAAATGGAATATTGTCCGAAAAACTAGGCTTAACCAATGTACATATCTTGGCGCCAAAAACGAATACGTTGCTCAAACTGGTTGTATTCTGTCCGGTTGCCCATGCGGAGAACGTACAGCAGGCTATGTTCGATGCGGGTGCTGGCAACATCGGGAATTATGATTCGTGTAGCTTTAACAGTACAGGATATGGAACGTTTAAAGCATCCGATAAGGCAAATCCGTATGTCGGCGAAGCGGGTAGCTTGCATAAAGAAGAAGAGGTAAGAATTGAAACAGTAGCACCGGAATATCTGTTAAACAAAATAATTTCATCAATGCTGGCTGTGCACCCATACGAAGAAGTTGCTTATGATATTTTCCCTTTGGCCAATGAGCAACAAAATGTTGGTGCTGGGATAATTGGTGAATTACAACACGAATCGGATGGAACAAAATTCCTGAAGTTTGTTAAACAACAATTAAATGCAGCGTACATAAGGCATACGGAAATTATTGATAAACCGGTAAAGAAGGTGGCTGTCTGCGGCGGTAGCTGCAGCTTTTTAATTCACCAGGCATACCGTGCTGGTGCGGATATATTCATCACGGCAGATGTGAAATATCATGAGTTTTTTGACTATAAAGGGAAAATGACCATTGTGGATGCAGGGCATTACGAAACAGAACAATTTGCAAAAGAGTTGCTTTATGCAAAATTAAAAGGAAAATTTCCTAATTTTGCACTCCAAATTTCAAATACGATAACAAACCCTATTAATTTCCTATAAATAGTAGAAAACAATTCATTATGGCGAAGACTAAAAAAGAAAGTATCCCGGAAGAAGTAAGTGTGGAGCAAAAACTCAGGGCGTTATATAGCTTGCAGCAAATTGATTCGCAAATTGATAAAATAAAAATTGTAAGGGGCGAACTGCCTCTCGAAGTGGAAGACCTCGAAGATGAAATTGCCGGTCTGGAAACCAGAGTTGATAATTTTAAGCAAGACGTGGAAAATCTAAAATCCGCCATCAAAGAAAAAGAAGACCTGATCAAAAGCTGCCAGAACATGATCAAAAAGTATGAAGAGCAGCAAATGAATGTGCGGAATAACCGCGAGTTTGACTCTTTGAACAAGGAAATCGAATTTCAAAAACTGGAGATGCAACTGGCCGAAAAGATCATAAAGGAATCTAAATTCAAGATTGAGAAACTGGAAGGTGATGTAGAAGAAGCCACTGTCAGGTTAAACGATAAAAAAGCTGACCTTGATGCAAAAAAGTCAGAATTGGATGAGATAGTAAAAGAGACAGAAAAAGACGAGCAGGCGTTAATCGATAAATCAATAAAGAACCAGAAGCTCATCGAGGAAAGATTACTTACGGCTTATAAAAGGATCAGGGAAAATGCACGAAATGGCCTGGCCGTTGTGCAAATTGAACGTGATGCCTGTGGTGGCTGCTTCAACAAAATTCCGCCACAGCACCAACTGGATATCAAAATGCATAAAAAAATTATTGTGTGTGAGTATTGCGGACGTATCCTGGTTGATCCTGAAATAGCAGAAACAGAAAGCAAATAAAAAGGAATACCAAAGATTTAAAAAGGAGGCTGAGAAATCAGGCTCCTTTTTTTGTTTTACTTTTACCTGTTCAATAAAGAATGAGCAGAACCAGTTATGACAAAGCATCAACTTCTTTTTGTTGTTTTATTGATTTTTTTCGGGAGCTCGACGGCTTATCCGCAAGTGCAATTTGATGAGAATTGCCGACAGGCCTACAATCACATATTATCATTACAACTTGACGAGGCAGAAGCCCTTCTGGATGATGAAGAAAAACAGCACCCCGATAATGCATATGTTCCTTATCTGAGAAATTATATTGATTTCATCAGTGTGTTTATCAGCCAGGATGATGACCTCTACAACTTACTGGGCGATCAAAAATCCAATCATTTTTCCAAAGTGGGCCAGTTGAGCGATACAAACCGTTATAAAAAGCTTATGCTTGGAAACATGCATCTTCAGTGGGCGATTTCTAAAATAATTTTTGGGGACTTGTTCACCGGAGCAATCGAATTTAATAAGACATATCACCTGATTGAAGACAACACGGAGGAGTTTCCCGATTTCAAACTGAACCAGCTGTCAATGGGCGTGTTGCATATAATTGTGGGACTGGTACCTGATAAGTATGGCTGGTTGCTTGGTTTGCTGTCGCTGGAAGGTGATATCGACGAGGGAAAGAAGGAGCTTTCGGAGTTTTTGTCTGTTGCGAAAAGCCAGGATGAGTACAATGCATATTATCCAGAGACGCTGTTTTACTCAGGTTTTATTGAGATGAATATCTATCCGGACAAGCGAAAACTGGATCAAATATTGCAGGATGTTTCCCATGTCGATGATTCGGTTCTCCTGTTAAAGTTCCTGGAACTGAATCTATTGATGAGATCAGGAGCGAACGATGAAGCCCTTATCTTATTCCGGCGCATCGCAAACAAAAAAATACATACATATCCGTTTGCCTATCTGGATTATTTATACGGGGAAAGCCAGTTAAGGTCATTAAATACTGATAGTGCGCGTTACAACTATACACGCTTTATTACAAATTACAGGGGAAAGAACTACATTAAGGATGCCTGGCGGAAAAAAGCCTGGACTGCTTTTCTGAACGATGATACAACTCTATATTTTAATTATTTAAAGCGTGTATTAAAAGAAGGGACGATGCAGCTTGATGTTGACAAGGAGGCGTATCACGAAGCACAAAAAGGACTGTTACCCGACAAACAACTGCTGACAGCCCGGCTTTTATTTGACGGAGGATATTATGAAAAAACACAGGACTTGCTCAATAATATAGATACTTCCGGATATACTGCCCTGCAGCAAGTAAAGTATATTTATCGCTTGGCACGTGTATCTGATAAACTGGGTGCCGTTACAAAAGCTAAAACATATTATTTACAGGCAATAATAAAAGGAACCGGATTTCCAGAGTATTATGCTGCAAATGCAGCGTTTAAGCTTGGTGAGATTTATGAGCGGGAAGGAGAACTGAAACTTGCTGAAGAAAGCTATGCTTTATGTTTAGACATGGATTTCGAACTGTATAAAAACAGCATCACAACAAGGGCTAAAGAAGGTCTGAAAAGAGTTCGCTTGAGATAAGCTTATCTACTTGAACAGATATTTGAAAGTTAATACGATAGAACTCTCGCTAAGCTTATTCTTTACAGGATTCATATCGTCATAAATGTATAAATAGTAATCCTCACTGGATTTCGAATAAACATAGGCTACGTCCAGGGCAAAATTATCTCCCCGGTAACCCAGCCCTCCTGAATACGACTGCCTGCTTCCGTCATTAAGATTGTTTTTATACGGACTGGCATAGAGCGCATATCCCCCCCTGAAGCTTATTCTGGAGACTCTCCACTCAGTTCCTACTCTGAAATTATGCGTTGCTTTAAAGTAGGTCTTAATATCCTGGTTTTCATTATAGAAGTCGTAATCATTTGCTTTAAATTTAGCGCTGGTGTAATTTACATATTCATATTCTCCCGAAATAAATCCGATCTCTTTGATAACAATCCCGAGGTCACCAATTATTCTCATGGGCGTTGTCAGTTTGTATTTGTATTCTCCAATAACAGATGCGTAATTATCAAAATCGGGTGTAACCCATGCGTCGGTACTTAGCGCGAAAACATCACTTGTTGTATAGGTACTCCATGTGTCCCGCATTCCCCAGTAATAAGTAGGAGTATGAAAAGCAGCTCCGATCCTAAGCCAGTCAACAGGTCTGACGATGGCACCAATTTTAAAATTTACCCCCATACCGCGTGTATACAGGTCCTCGGTAACGCTCCAATTATCAAACGTAGCTATGGTATCCGCAATATCAGTTTCAAAATAAGTAGTTGTGCGCAGGTATCTTGTGTAAGGAAGACCCAAAGTGGCGCCAATATAAAGTATGTCATTGAAATTAGCCCCTGCTGATACGAACCATTCATTAGTTGATCCGTGTGTTTCTACGGCTTGCGATTGCATTAATCCTCCGGGCGGAACAGGAGAGACCAAATATGTTGTCCCATCAAATGTTAAGGTGTCCAGTAAATATGTTTCCCATGCAGGACCGATATAAAATGGGTCGTAATTAGTCAGATTATCCAGATCACCTCCACCATCAAGATAATCTAAAGCTTCGTCAAGATAGGCATCAATCCGCGAACTTTTATTGTTAATCCCTTGCGTAAAAGTATTTGTGTTAAAATTATTTAATCTGTTCATTCCCAATGCAAATTGAAAATATTTCCAGCCCTTTCCTCCCCTGCCAATGCGTTTGGCGTTCACGTATCCGAAATTGTTAAAAGACATAACGAAGCTGTTGTTGTCAGCAACGGTTCCATTATAAAGTGACGTAACTTTACGGGGAGTGAAACTGAGGGTTCCCAGAATCTCACTGGTCCTGTATATGCCTATTCCACCTGGGTTTGTACTTAGTGTTGAGAAGTCACCACCAAGAGTACCAAAAGCTCCGCCAACGGCCATGCTTCGTGCAGTGCCCTGGTAATAAATTTGGGAATACCGTAGAGCATCTTCGGCATATTGAGCCGAAAGGATATAGGTCAGGAACAAAAGACCCGTTATAAGGATTGATCTTTTCATGAGTTAACTGTTTAATGAACACCTGGTTGGTGGAAAATTAAATTATCTTCTTCTCGGACTGGAACCGCCACCTCCCGAAGAAGAACCGGATGACCTTGATGATCCGGAAGAACTACTGCCGCTGTAAGATCTGGAACTGGAGCCACTTGAGTAATTACTGCTTCGGGAACTACCTGTTCCTGATGATGAACTTCTGCTGGGCGACGAATAACTACGTGAAGAAGAACTGGACCTTGACGGCGATGAGTAACTTTTCCGCGAAGTTGACGAGCCAGATGTTGAGCGACCTTTTGATGATCTGTAAATATTGTTATTCCCTGATCTGGAATTATTCAAATTTCGGGTAGTTGTCGGGTTTGTTCTCACATTACGTGTCCGGGCTTTATTTTCCGATCCGGCAATCGTTTTGTTGGTCGGGCGAACATATTCCGACCTGCTGTTTGTATTATTCTGGTTAGATAAATTTTGATATGATTTAGGTTTCTGATAGGTCATAGTCCGGTCACCTTTTTTGATGCTTCGCTGGCTTGTACCCTGAGTTGAAGTTGTTTCATTACCCGGCTTGCCTATTTTTATACTTCTTCCGTTAGTTCCTCTGCCGGTTGTATTGGAAGCCGTTTGTCCTGATGAGGCACCGATTGTATTTCCTCCCCTGTTTATGGAAGTTATTGCTCCTCCGCTTGCAACTGTGTTGTCGCTGGAGTTACCAGCTCCAGGGGATAACGTTGATCCTCCGCCACCGCCACCTCTGTTTCTCGGAATGGTAGTACCTGTAACACCGCTGCCTCTGGGACCGTATGCAACCGCCGGGCTATAGCCGTATTCGGGGTAATAACCACCGCCGTAAGGTGGATAGTAACCGCCATAAGGTGGATAACCGCCGTATGGTGGGTAATAACCACCATAATAGCCGTTCCAGTATCCGGCATTGTATCCTGCTGAGTAGCCCATCATGTAACTGTTGTAGCCGTAGAAAGGATCGTAATAATAATTTGGCCATCCGTAACCATATCCCATCTGCCAGCCCCAGCCGCCATAGCCCATTCCGTAACCAGAGCTCATACCGATTCCAAAGGAAAAGTTAGAACCACTGTTGCAACCACAGTTGCCGGTATTGTACCCGTCATAATATCCAAAATCAGAACTGCTGCTGTTGCTCCCAAATCTGTTGATCCGGCTTTCGTAACTATCATCGTAGTGGTCGTCTATATAATCGTATTCGCCGTCAGAAGAACCTTGTGCAGCCACATCATCATTGTATGTAGAGCTGTAATCGAATGAGTCTCCACTACTTGTATTGGTTTTTACGGTCTTTGAACCATAACTATCCGCATTTTTTTCAAAATCATCCCAGTTGTACTGACCCGGGTTGTTAGTGCCTCGGGCATAATAAATATCGTCATTTGGAATATCACCGACTGACGAGCAGGAAGTGATTGCTAAACCCGCCATGATTAAGGCGAGAAGTAAGACTAGATGATTTTTTTGCGCTTTCATGATACTTGGTTCTTGTACATTAATAAACATTGTGTAATTTTGTTCTCCTTTAAAATTGCAAATACTATACCAAACTTAAGATAATGGCAAAAGAGTTAACATCGCGGGAGGAAAATTATTCTCAATGGTACAATGATCTGGTAATTAAAGCTGACTTAGCTGAGAACTCAGCTGTAAGAGGCTCTATGGTAATAAAACCCTATGGGTATGCTATCTGGGAAAAGATGCAGGCAGCTTTGGATAAGATGTTTAAAGAAACCGGACATGAGAATGCCTATTTCCCTTTGTTTATACCGAAATCCTTTTTTGCCAAAGAAGCAGCCCATGTAGAGGGTTTTGCAAAAGAGTGTGCTGTAGTAACACATTACCGGCTTAAAAATGATGGTAAAGGTGGTATTGTTGTGGATGAAACAGCAAAACTTGAAGAAGAACTTATAGTACGCCCCACATCAGAAACCATTATTTGGGACACATACAAAAAATGGATTCAGTCGTATCGTGATCTTCCATTGCTGATCAATCAGTGGGCCAACGTGGTGCGCTGGGAAATGCGTACGCGTTTGTTCTTACGCACAGCTGAGTTTCTCTGGCAGGAAGGGCATACAGCCCATGAAACACGGGAGGAGGCTGTTAAGGAAGCGGAACTGATTTTAAACATTTATGCCGAGTTCGCTGAAAAATGGTTAGGTGTTCCGGTACTTAAAGGTATAAAAACTCCTGGCGAACGATTTGCCGGTGCCGTCGAAACATACTGTATCGAAGCTTTGATGCAGGACGGAAAAGCATTGCAGGCAGGAACTTCTCATTTTCTGGGTCAGAATTTTGCCAAAGCTTTTGATGTAAAATATTTGACAAAAGAAAACAAGCTGGAATATGTCTGGGCTTCTTCGTGGGGTGTTTCTACACGACTCATAGGTGCTCTGATCATGGCACATTCAGATGATAATGGTCTGGTGCTTCCTCCGAGACTGGCTCCCATACAGGTTGTTATCGTACCAATCTTCAGGAAACCAGAACAATTGGAAGAAATCTCCAAAAAAGTCAATGTACTTACTGACCAGCTGAAAGCAAAAGGAATTTCGGTTAAGTACGATGACAGAGATACATATAAGCCGGGTTATAAATTTGCTGAATGGGAGCTGAAAGGTGTTCCTGTACGCCTGGCTATAGGACCGCGCGACCTGGAAAATGGGACTGTAGAAGTAGCGCGCAGGGATACTCTGGAAAAAGAGACACTGTCGATGGAAGACATTGCTGTGAAGATTGAACATCTGCTCGAAAATATTCAGGATAATATTTATCAGAAGGCTCTTTCATTCAGGGATGCCAATACATTCTATGTTGATACCTGGGACGAATTTAAAGAGCGAATTGAAAAAGGAGGATTTGTGTGGGCTCACTGGGATGGTACAGATGAAACCGAAGAGAAGATAAAAGAAGAAACAAAAGCTACGATCCGCCTGATTGCTCTGGATGGGAAAGCGGAAGAACAAGGTAAGTGTATTTACACGGGAAAACCTTCAAAGCAAAGGGTGGTTTTTGC
>QMPO01000026.1 GCA_003648625.1 Bacteroidota bacterium | reverse complement strand
GTGGTTTCGCTTGTGGCATTTCCCTTACTGCAAACTTTACAGACAGTGTTGGTGGCTTTCTTTGTAGATCACTGGTATTGGGTTGCTGCTTATTTCGTAAGTGTGCCTTTATCGGGAGCCTTCCTGATATATTACAACAATCTTGCAAATAAATTTCAACGTGCTCTGAAAATATTTAAGCTATTCCGGAAAAGGAAAACATATATGGATCAACTTCAGAACGACTATCAGGAAATCCTGAATATCGTTGATTCGCTCCTCCACATTGACCAGGCTGATTTTGAAAAGCAAACAAGGTGAAAACCTCTGAAAAGCAGACCATATTTATACAAAAATATCGTATATTTGCACCCCTGTTTTTAAGAGCAGTAGGCTGCGGATGTGGCGAAATTGGTAGACGCGCTAGACTTAGGATCTAGTGCCGCAAGGCGTGGGGGTTCGAGTCCCTTCATCCGCACTTTTTTTTGAATTAAAGTTACATTAATGAATATTACTAAAGAAACAGTAGGCGATTTAAACGCCATTATCCACATCAACCTTACAGAAGAAGATTACATCGGCCAGGTAAATACCGAGTTAACCAATTACCGGAAAAAAGCATCGATGCCGGGATTCAGACCGGGCAAAGTACCGATGGGCATTATTAAAAAGATGTACGGTAAGAGTGTTTTGGCAGAAGAGGTGAACAAAAAAGTATCCGAAGGATTAAACAACTACATTCTGGAGAATAAGTTGAACATTCTGGGCTATCCCATACCCAATATGGAAAAGAATGCAACCATTGATTTTGACAGTCAGAAAGACTTTGATTTTTATTTTGACATAGGACTTGCCCCGGAATTTGAGTTTGAGTTGAACGACAAAGTAAAGGTTCCTTATTATAAGATTAAAATTACCGCCAAAGAGGTAAACAAAGCGATAGAAGATCTCAAAGTAAGGTTCGCTGAGGAAGAACAGCTGGAAAAGTCAGAAGAACTTACCGATGCTTTACAGGGATTGTTTACCGAAGTGGATGAGAACGGTGAGGCTGTGGCAGGCGGCGTGAGCAATGAAGGGTTTTTCCGCATAGAAGATGTGAAACTTAAAACCCTGCAGAATAAACTGCTGGGGCGCAAAAAAGGAGATAAAGTTGTAATCAATCTTTTTAAGGCATTTAAAGATGAGCAGAAAGTTGCTTCACTGCTGAACCTTCACGAAGGACCGGAGGAAAAAATAAAAGCAGATTATGAGTTTGAAATAAAGAGCATCCTCAGGATCAAAAATGCTGATCTTAATGAAGACTTATTCCGGAAAGTTTATCCGAATGAGGATATCGCCGACGAAAAAGCGTTCAAAAAAAGACTGAAAGAAGATCTCGCCACACATTATGCACGTGATACCGACAGACAGTTTCTGGCAGATGCAATCAACGAAGTGGTTAGCATGACAGGCCTGGAACTTCCTGACGAATTCATGAAGCGGTGGCTTATGGAGAACAACCAGGGAAAGATCTCCAAAGAACAACTCGATGAACAATACGATAGTTATGCCAAGACGTTCAGGTGGCAACTGATTGAGTCAAAGCTGCACGAGCAGTTTGGAGAAGATATACAGGTGAAGGAAGAAGAAGTAAGAAATAAAGTGAAAGCCTATTTCAATACAATGGGTGGCGATTCAGGGGCAAATCCGCAAATAGAAGCAATCGTAGACTCCGTACTTCAAAATGAGGAAGAAAAGCAACGAATTTATAACGATCTGCTGGATGAAAAATTCATCCATTTATTCAAAAATAATGTCACAATTCAGGAAAAAGAAGTAGATTCGGAAAAGTTTTTTGAAATTGCATCTAACACAAAATAACATATGATGAACAGCAGCAAAGAATTCAGAGATTACGCCGTAAAACACCGGGGAATCAGCAGTGTTACCCTGGAAAGATACAGCTCGGTTTATGGTAATTATATTTCGCCCACTATCATTGAAGAACGGCAGCTGAATGTAGCGCAGATGGACGTTTTTTCGCGACTGATGATGGACCGTATTATTTTTCTCGGGGTTCCTATTGACGATTACGTGGCGAACATAATCCAGGCGCAATTGTTATTCCTCGAATCAAACGATGCTTCCAGGGATATTCAGATCTATCTGAACACTCCCGGTGGTTCGGTATATGCCGGATTGGGGATCTATGACACCATGCAATACATAAAGCCTAACGTGGCAACTATTTGCACGGGTATGGCCGCATCGATGGGAGCTATACTGTTGTGTGCCGGAACAAAAGGAAAACGTACGGCATTGCAGCACTCCAGAGTATTAATCCACCAGCCTATGGGCGGAGCCCAGGGACAGGCCTCTGATATTGAGATTACTGCCCGCGAAATCCAAAAGCTGAAAAAAGAACTATATGATATCATTGCCAGGCACTCGAAACACCCGTACGACAAGATATGGAAAGATGCCGACCGTGATTATTGGATGACGGCAGATGAAGCTAAAAAATACGGCATGATCGATGAAGTTCTTGTAGCCAATAACAAATAATCGTTTCTTTCGTATAAGAGAACAATTTATGTGACTAAAATGGTAAAAAAAACTCAGGAACATTGTTCGTTCTGTGGTCGGGAAAAAGCCGACACAACCATACTGGTCTCAGGTATTGAGGCCCAGATATGTAACTTTTGTATCGAGCAGGCAAAGATTATTGTTGAGGAGGAATCCAACCACGATTTTGAAACGCCTGATTATGCTACATCCGTCCTGAAGCCTTCGGAAATCAAGGCTTTTCTTGATACATATGTTATCGGACAGGAAGAAGCGAAAAGAGTGCTCGCTGTGGCAGTTTACAACCACTATAAAAGGATCGCTCAAAAACAGGATGAGAACGAAGTAGAAATCGAAAAATCGAACATCGTGCTGGTGGGTGAAACCGGTACGGGAAAAACTTTGCTCGCACGTACCATTGCGCGTATGCTGCATGTGCCTTTTGCTATTGCCGATGCAACGGTGCTGACAGAAGCAGGTTATGTAGGTGAAGATGTGGAAAGTATTTTAACACGCCTGCTTCAGGCAGCCGACTACAATGTTGCTGCTGCTGAAAAAGGCATCATTTTTATCGACGAACTGGACAAAATTGCCCGCAAAAGTGATAACCCGTCTATTACAAGAGATGTTTCGGGAGAAGGTGTGCAACAGGCTCTTCTAAAGTTGCTTGAAGGTACCGAAGTAAATGTACCCCCGCAGGGTGGACGAAAGCATCCGGAGCAAAAAATGATTTCGGTGAACACAAAAAATATCCTGTTTATTGCCGGAGGTGCATTTCAGGGAATTGACAAAATAATAGCCACCCGCGTTCGTACCAATATGGTAGGATATTCGTTTGCCGGTGTTAAAGACGATAATGTAGATAAAGAACATCTGTTGCAATATATCTCACCAAGCGACTTGAAAAAATACGGACTGATTCCTGAAATTGTGGGTCGCTTGCCGGTACTTACTTACCTAAATCCTCTCGACAGAAAAGCACTGAAACGTATTCTTACCGAACCGAGAAACGCCTTAACAAAGCAATTCATTAAGCTGTTTGACATGGACGGTATCGAATTAAGTTTTGAAAATAAAGCGCTGGATTTCATTGTGGAAAAATCAATTGAATTTAAGTTAGGTGCCAGAGGCCTTCGCTCAATCATTGAAGCTATCCTGATTGACGCAATGTTTGAACTACCGTCCAAAAAACGTGTTAAATCTCTGATTATCACTCATGATTATGCTCAGACGAAGTTTGGGAAAGCTAGTTTGTCAAAACTAAAAGCTGCGGTTTAATTATAATTCTTTCAGGCATGGTCTTTGGATAAATGCTTTGGTAATGAAAAAAGCAGTGTCCATATTACTACTTGTATGCAGCATTTCCTTTGCTGTATATGCGCAGGATGTCAGATATAAAGTTCTGCCGGCACGGGTTATTGACGGCGACACAATGCCCTACATCACCCTGAAGGAAGTGGAAGTTTATACATTACGGATACCTCGAAGCCGAAAAGCCAGAAAACGTCTGTCGAAATACGTGCGTAATATTAAAAAAGTTTATCCTTATGCGAAACTGGCAGGGATCAAATTAAGGGAATATGAAGAAATGCTTGTGAATGCTTCCACAGATAAAGAACGGAAGAAAATAATGAAACAGGCGGAAAAGGAAATTAATGAAGAATATGGTGGCGAATTACGCGACCTGACATTTACTCAGGGAAAAATACTTATTAAACTGATTGACAGAGAGACCGGCGAATCGTCGTATAATCTGGTTCAGGATCTCAGAGGGAATTTCACCGCATTCTGGTACCAGGCATTTGCCCGCATCTGGGGATATAACCTGAAAATAAAATATGATCCCGAAGGTGAAGACCGAAAACTGGAGATTATTGTACGAATGATTGAAAGGGGCCAGCTTTAAATTTATTTCCCTCTCCCCTGTATCACAATAAGAACCGTATAGATTAGAATTTTGAAATCCATGGCCAGCGACATGTTTTCGATATACAGCAGGTCATATTTCAAGCGTTCGATCATTTCATTTACATCAGAAGCGTAACCGAACTTTACCTGGCCCCACGATGTGATGCCGGGTTTTACTTTGAGCAACAAGCGGTAATGCGGTGCTCGTTTTACGATCTGGTCAATATAATACTGACGCTCAGGCCTTGGGCCAACCAGCGACATATCCCCTTTCAGCACCGTGTAAAACTGGGGTATTTCATCCAGGCGTACTTTTCTGATAAACAATCCGAAGGGTGTGATACGGGGATCATTCTCAGAAGAGAGTTGAGGACCGTTTCTTTCCGCATCAGTATACATGGAGCGGAATTTATGCATCATAAACGTTTTCCCACGTTTTCCTACACGTTCCTGCGAGAAGAAGATCGGACCCGGAGAGGACATTTTAACGCCAATAGCTGTAAAGAGATAGGCAGGAATTAATATGATCATGGCAAAAATTGAGGCGAATATGTCGATCAAACGTTTGATCGATTGCTGCCATACAGGCATCAGATCGGGAGATATCTCTATCAAAGGTGTGTGAAAAATCCCCGACACCTTCACCGAACCGAAGATAATGTCCTGCATAAGCGGAATGACCTTGATGATCACATTAGTTGTTTCCAGTTCCGTAATGATCCGTTCGATCGTGTCAATCTCCGACCGCTCAATGGCAATGATCACTTCCTCAATTTTATATTCATTGATTACCTTGTTGAGGTCCTTATAGGCCCCCAGGCGCTCCAGATGTTCTGCGATAAGGAATTCGTTCCCTTCCCTGATATTTATAAATCCAATGAATTTATTTCCCGAAGATATTTCCTGGTTGATAATATCATTATAAACTTTGATGGCATTCCCGTTGCTTCCAACAATGATGGTGCTGAAACCAATTTTTCCGGTATGTATCTTGTGCACCGTAATGGTCGTCAGAACAAGCCTGGCGCCAAATGTTATGAAAAAATGTAAGGAAAACAGGACAAAAAATGACTGGTAATATGATTTGTAGGTAACAATCACATCATCCAGTATCAACACGAAGAAAATTACGGTTACTCCGATAAGTGTGATGATGAGTGTTTGCCAGAGTTCGCGCAGTCTGGATTTTCTATAAATTCTCCGGTACGATCCGATCATAAGATATAAAACCAGCCAAAATACCGGAACGATAAGAATTCCCAGCCAAAACATCCGGTCATCAAAGACTGTGTCTAAATGGCGTAAGATATCCGGTGTTTCGGTATGTTTCCGGAAAAGGTAGAATAAACTCCAGGCAATTACTGCTGACAGCCAGTCTAAAAACACGTATTTAAAAACCTGTAGTCTTCTGTTCATGATCAGTAAGGTCTGTTAATCAGTTTGATATTGTCTAAATAGATGTCTGCACTGCTAAGGTCGTTTTCAAGAACCGATTCAAAAAAGACTTTAAAATCAATAGCCTGGGGATGCAGTGAAAGATTCGGGCCAAAGTTGACGTATATTTTTCTCCAGTATGCAGAATGATTTAAAATGACCAAAGGTATTTTGATATAACTTCCGGATTCTTGAATAATCACACCCACGTTGATGTAATTTTCGGTTTTAAAGTTCACCTCAAGTATGGTAGGAGAGCCTTGCTTGGGAATTGGAAAACTGTTGATCGAGCTGGCTGAATAGGTACGTGCATTTTCGGTAAGATGTATCACACCGGAATACCTGGAATCTTCCGATAAAAATGCCTCCGGATTATTCTCAGGTTGTGTTCTCATAATGGATGTATCACTGGCGGAAGTCTCAGTTAATGTTAGTCCGGGCTGCTCAAAATCTTCCATCCACATAAAGTTCAGGTTTGAGAAATATTCTGTACTCGTAGCAGGGATTGTTATAACCGAATCAGGGATGAACAGGAAATTATCATAGGTGATCGGCTTGTAAAAAGGATAAGGTGCACGTGTGCTGGAAATACCGTTAATCTTAATTCCAGGTTTGATCACCAGTTTCTGTTCCCCGTTCCATAAAGCAGGCAAAGTAGCCGGTAATTCATATGCGCCCAACAGAACATCATTCACATACACCCATACATCGCTTACGGCGTGCGAATTGCTTCCTTGCTCCGGATAATAAGTTGTCAGCGAAACTGTGTCAATATTGAGGTACGAAGGAATTGTCTGATCTCCTTCAAACTTATAGCAGCTTGTCAGCATCACTATAGTCGCAAGCAGAACAAAAAGATTTGTTGAATAATATAGATTAAATTTCAGACGCAACCCTCTCATTTGTTATTGTGTTAACGCAAGTTTTTTTTGCATATTGCCAATTGTTAATATCTTGTTAAAAGTTATCATTTAAGGATTGAATATGTTCCATGATCATTGTGGCAACAAGCAGAGCCTGGTATCCGTCATCTATCGTAACGGCAGGTGTTGTATTGTTTATTATCGCCCTGCCGAAACTACGTAATTCTTCTTCAATTGCATTGATGGCAAACACTTCCGGTTTTTCAAAATTGATCCTTCGTTTCTTTTTCCCGGATCCCAGATCAAGTACCAGTGCAAAAGGATCGTCAGGTGTTTTGTCAATCTCTTTCATCCTGACGATTTCGGCAACTTTATCGAGAAAATCAACGGAGATATAGGCATCTTTCTGAAAAAATCTGGACTTTCGCAGATTCTTCAGCGATATCCTGCTGGCTGTGAGGTTGGCAACAGCACCATTGTCAAATTCAAGCCGTGCATTGGCAATGTCCGGCGTATCGCTCACGACATTAACTCCGCTTGCATGAATTTTCCTGATATTTGACTTGACAACACTCAGAATAATATCGATATCATGGATCATCAGATCCAGAACAACAGGAACATCTGTTCCGCGGGGGTTGAACTGTGCCAACCTGTGTGCTTCTATGAACATGGGCTTGTTCAACTTCTCACGAACTGCCGTAAATGCCGGGTTGAATCGTTCCACATGCCCTACCTGTACTTTTACATCTGCTTCCGAGGCCAGTTCGATTAATTGCCTTGCTTCATCAGGTGTCGTTGCGATAGGTTTTTCAATGAATACATGCCGCGACTTTTTAATAGCTTCGGAGGCACATTCAAAATGCGATACCGTTGGTGTGACAATATCTACCACATCGCTTGCATCAATCAGGTCCGAGACGTTGTCAAAAGATCTGACACCATATGTTTCCTGTACCTCTTTTACCTTTTCTTTGTCAGGATCGTAAAATCCAACAAGTTCAAAGTCGGCAACAGATGTAATGCATTTCAGGTGAATTTTTCCCAAATGACCTGCCCCTAATAATCCGATCTTTAACATGAATAAAAATTTGGCTCAAAGGTAATTTTTTTCTTGCTGTCTTTATTATTATTTTCGCACAAATTATTGAGTTAACCGTGGAGTTCAAACAAGATAAAATTTAAAGGGAATGGTGGATAATTACCGGCATAAGGGAATGCGCAAAAGACTTGTAAATGAGATCAGGAGTAAAGGTGTCAAAGACCAGAGAATTCTGGACGCAGTCAATAAAATTCCGAGGCATCTTTTTCTGGATTCATCCTTCCTCGAGTTTGCCTATGAAGACAAACCCTTCCCTATCGGCTCGGGACAAACAATATCCCAACCGTACACGGTGGCTTTCCAGACAGAACTTCTGGAGGTGAAAAAAGGACAAAAGATACTGGAGATAGGAACAGGTTCAGGGTATCAGGCTTGTGTGCTGGCTGAGCTGGGAGCGAAAGTGTTTTCGATTGAAAGGCAGAAAAAATTGTACGAAAAGACAAAAGTTTTTTTACCCAAAATCGGATACCGACAGATTAAGCTTTTTTATGGTGATGGTTACAAGGGAGTTCCTGCCTTTGCTCCCTATGACGGAATATTAATTACAGCTGCTGCTCCTGAAATACCTGAAAAACTTGTGAGCCAGTTAAAAACAGGTGGGGTCATTGTGCTCCCACTCGGTGGTGGCGATGTCCAGACGATGTTGCGGCTTACAAAGAAAGAAGACGGAACTCTTCAGGAAGAGCAGTTCGGTGCTTTTCGCTTTGTTCCGCTGCTAAAAAACAAATCGAGCGATTAAAGACAATTATCCCTGGTAGTTTCGTAAGATGCCCATGACTACGGTAACTTTATGGTCGAGGTTAATCGTGCCGTCAATCCAGTGGATTTTAACCCCTTTCTTTTCCATCCGCCGATACCAGGTCATTTGCTTTTTTGCAAACTGATGAATGGCAATATTTAACTGGGCAAACATTTCATCAAAACCTAATTCACCCGCAAGATGCATCGTAATGTATTTGTATTCAAGGCCGTAAAACATAAGTTGCTCAGGAGTTAAACCACTTTCAAGAAGGTCTTTTACTTCTTCGATTAAACCGTTTTCCATGCGGTTGTGTAAACGTTCTGTAATCCTGTTCCGGATGGTTTCGCGGTCGAACTTAATACCGAAATTAATAGAGCTTACAGGTTCGTGTTCTTCTTTCTCACCCACATTTTTTAATTCGAATTCGGCAATCTCTATCGCCCGAACAAGTCGGTCCCTGTCGAGTATGTCCGTTACATTGTGCAGGGGACCATATGATTTTAGTTTCCTGATGAGTTCTTCATCATCAAACTCCTCAAGATTTTTTCTTAAAAACTTGTTCGCCGGAACTTTTTTCAATTCATATCCACTGATAACCGAATCAAGGTACAGGCCGCTGCCGCCGCACATAACCGGCATTTTACCCCGGGAAACAATATTGTCGTAAATTTTGTAAAAATCCCGGTTGAACTCGTAAACATTATATTCATAACCTGGATCTACAATATCTATCAGATGATATGGAACAGGACTCCCTCCGGTAGAATATTCCTGCAGGTCTTTCCCCGTACCGATATCCATCCCTTTGTAAACCTGTCTTGAGTCAGCACTTATGATCTCACCACCAAGGATGCGCGCCAATTCAACGGCAAGTCTGGTTTTTCCTGTGGCTGTTACACCCAATATGGTAATCAGGTCATTCATAAACGGAAGTCCAAATATAGGATATAGCTATGAGATTTCCATCTTTTTTCTCAGTTTCATTTCCTGATCATAAAGAAATTTTCTGATAAGGTCGAGTTTCTGAACAGGCGTATGAGTAAAATCGAGCTGATCCAGAATGCTCTTCAGCCTGTCATCTAACAGTTGGTTAAAATAGGTGACAAGATAATCTTTCAGCACGCCTTCGTTTTCTGAGAAACTGTCTGAGTTATTATACCTGAGAAATTGTAGTATTCTCAGTCCATCCACTTTGTTTACACATGCTTTTATAAAATTTTGCCGGTCTCTGTAATTCTTTCGCAAAGGTTCCCACAGATCATCTGTACCTAATTGTTTCTTTAGGAAAGAAGTCATGCTTGTTTCCATTTCTTTTTCGAAAAGACCAGGGAACAGCTCGTACGTTTGCTTAATAAGATCGAATATTTGAGCAGGATACAAAGGATAAGAGCTCCAGTTTCCCTTAACCCCTTTTATCAGCGCTGGTCCCGTACCAAACAGTACCCTGTCGGAAAGCCTTGCTGACGGATAAGCTACGGTATTTATCCATTGTCCCAAACTTCCTGTTTTAACAAGTTTCTGAAGCAGGTAAAAGTCTTCCCCGCTTTTTACGGGTGTCATCCCCCCTATTTTACGGTAAGCCCACAGCGGAATTGCTATCGCTGAGCCAAGCGCGGTAAAATTGTATGGGTTTTCGATGCGAAGCATGTTCAGAGCGTAGTAACGCATATAGATCTCATAGCGCAGGATTTGTCTGTCTGTTTCGTTGTTCTCCAAAGGATGGTAGTAAGGTATCGACAAACCTGTTTTGCCGGGATTATGCTCAAAATATGTTACGATCTCCTGAAGATAATTCTCAGGATAATGGGTGTCGGCGTCCATGCTGACAATAATACCTTCTTCATTTTCAACGGAAATAGCATCCATCAGCATTTTTCGTGCCCACCCCACTCCGCCTTTCTTCTCAGGCCAGCCTCTGCCCCTGGTACTTTTATCAATAATGATAAGATCATCCCTGTACAGAGAATTCAAAAACTCTAAAGACCTGGTATTATCAAGGCAATAATGTTTTTTTTCGGGTTTGTTCCACCACGATTCATATTGATTGACACAAACATAAACACGGAAATTCTGATACGATTGTTTATCGATACAGGAGAAGAAGCTTTTGAGGTTAGCAAATTCCCCTAACACAGGAAGAGAAATATGCAGGGGTTGTGTATTCATATGTCATTGAAGCGTACAGAGATACCAGGCAGGCAAATTTATACACTAGATTTATCAGAACCGATATCCTATTTGAATCAAATACCTCATGCCAAATCCCAGAGATAGATTCGCACCGCTTGTACTAAGTCCCCTGTCCTGTATCAACGCCTCAAACCCCGGAATGGTATTTTTAAGAATATCATAAATAGCCTGAAGGTATTCATCTTCTTCGTCAAATTCCAGGTCGCCACCAAGTGTAAATCGCTTGGTGTACATCGATAACGAAGGTCCCATAAATATAATATCAATGGAGAGCCTCTCTTTGATAATGAACTGATAACCAAGTTCCACGCCGGCACTTATTATGTTGATGCTTGCTCCTAAAGTCAGGTCGCCTTCTATGGTTGGGCTGTTAAGTACCTTAATGGAGTTTTCGAATTCATAGTGATGAAATGAACCATAAGCTCCCCAAAATAGTCCGTCAGGGGCCATTCGTTTATTTCTTTTTTTGAAATAAAACCGGTAGTCGCCAGAAACGGTAAATCCCCATTTTTTACCCGAACGTTGAATATCTAAGCTGTCATATATTCCTTCAAAAAGCGAAGGCAGTACAAAATAACCTGCATTTAATGAAAATGAGCGGTAGGGTTTAAGCACACGTTCGTAACCAATGTTTATGTTGTGTTTACCCCATAACAGAAATGGCGTAAGGTTCCATCTGATCACATTCTTTTTATATTTTACCGAGTCGGGGAATTCATAGCCTTTTTGTGCTTGTACAGAAGAGCCGGAAATAATGAGGAAACTGGTAATGCAAATAAGGATGAATCTTTTCATGATAACTATAGATTTAATGTGTATTGAAGTGTGATATCTCTCATAGGTTCCGCTTTAAGAGGGCGAAGCGAGTACCACCTGTTGAAAATGTTGTTTGAAATTATTGCTATTTTGTGGCGCATTCTGAATTTATAGCTTAAGCGCATGTCAACAATTGCATTGCCGTTATTGTGGTTGTAAAAATAGTTTCTGTACAATATGGGTTGCAATGTCCCTCCCGAAGCCAGCGTGGCGTCCTCAAATTCAAATACGGCTTTATCCAGGTTTTCGATCTTGCTGAAATACTTCAAACTCATGCCGATGGAAAAAACACGATAATCAAAACTCAAATCAAATTTCACCGTATGCAGGAAACGGTATTTCAGGATTTTTTTAGACGGATCAACGCTTGTTGAATTATAACTGTAATCAATCTCTCTGTCATCTTTGGCAAAGACAAGGTCCGGTTCAAGGGCCACGGGATTCACATACGTATAACCGAATAAGATATTCATATCGAGATTTTTATTGAACTTAGCCTGACCGGTCAGCGACACATCAATACCCGTTACCTTGGATTTGCCCGTGTTAACAAATTTAAATCCGGCAGTGGCAAAATTAATGTCCCAGAACCCAAAAAGATATTCGATGGTATTGTTGTATTGTTGATAAAACACGGCTACATCAAGGAAACCGTAAAATTTGCTAAACTTAAATCCCTGCTTGACGCCGATCTCTCCATTCCAGCTTGTTTCAGATTGCAGGTCGGAATTATTGAAGACGGCAAAACTGCCCACTTTTGTCCGGATATATCGTTCGGTAATTGTAGGAAAACGATACCCCTGCCCCAACGATGCCCTCAGATAGGTTTCCTGTGCCAGTTTTATGGAAGTCCCCATCCTGAAAATTGGTTTCGTCTCCATGATAGAATCGTTCAGGCGAAAATGCTCTATTCTGAATCCTATGGATAATACAAAAAAACCTCCGAATTTTCCTTCAAACTCTGCAAATAAAGAAGGATTCCATATTTTATTAACGGGTGATCCGGAAGCCTCATACATATTGGCCCGTGATTTCGTATATTCACTTGAAAGTCCGGCAACAAGATTAACATCCGCCCGGCTGTTTTTAATGAAATTTTTTCTGAACTGATATTGGTTGTAAATCATCAACGCACTGTTGCTTTGATCGTTGATAGCCCTGCTGTCGTTGTATAAAATCCGGTTGGTGAACTGATGCTTATTACCTTTGGGGCTGTAGTAATTAATAAACGGGTCGAAATAGACAGTAAAGACGTTAGCCGCTAAAACCGCGCCCGGGTAACCGCGATAAAAGAAGCTTGTATCATTAAGCCAGGCTAGCGGGGTAGCCTTTTTATTGAACATCATATTACCGTTCAGACCAAAGTTCAGACCTTCAATACTCTTAGGTCGTCTTCGGATGTTAAAATTTATTCTGGCTCTGAAGTTGCGCATATCAGCATCGGTAAGTTCGGTTGTGTCAACAACATATGGGTCGGGTTTCGGCGCTCCGATATAGTTTCTGTCCGTCATGACAGTACCACCGATTACAAAATCTGTATTGCCTGCACCCAGTTGCCGAGAATGCATAAAACTAATACCATCCATGTCGTTTACACCATTCCACCATTTTACGGCAGGATCTTTAGGAGCTGTCCGGAAGCCAGTATAAACCTGCACTTTTGTTTTAGGTTGTATGCCCGGATAGTTTGTGCGTATATATATAGCTCCGCTCAATGCAGATGATCCTGACAATACGGACGAAGCCCCTTTCACCACTTCAATCTGCTTGATGTTCTCGACCGGAATTAACGACCAGTTTGGTTTTCCGGCATCACCTGTAATAATCGGTATGTCGTCAATAAATACGCCCACTTTTGATCCCACACCGAAAGCAAACCCGCTGCCACCCCTAATTTGGGGTTCTTCATCCAGAATGGTTACCCCCGGTGTCAGGTTTAATATGGTGGAAACTGTTTGTGTATTTCTTGCTTCAATAAGGCGGGGTTTCATTACTTCAATGGATGCCGTTTGCTCTTCAAGTTTTCTGTCAAAACGCCCGGCACGAACCACTACCTCTTCAAACTGAACACTGAATGGTTCCATCTTCACATCCATTTTCGTAATTTCCCCTGTCCGAATCTGAATCGTTCTGGTAGCCGTTTTCATTCCTGTAAAAGAGACGGTAAAGGTGTATTCACCCGGGGGTAATGCAATGGAATAGTTTCCGTTGAAATCAGATACTGCTCCTACAGACAGATTCTTTTTTGTATAAATGTTAGCTCCAACCAACGCCTCACCTGTCTGTTTATCTGTTATCTGTCCGCTTAATACGCCATTCTCCTGGGCATAGATTTGAACGCTTCCTGTAAAAAGAAACAAGGTTAATAGGAATAAATAACATAAAGTGCGCATCAGATTTCGTTCATTTGATTAAATCAAACTTACTATCTATTGAAAAAGAAATGCCTATAAAACAACTTTTTTTGTTAACAGTTTATTTTTATAACTGACGCTGACGATGTATATACCTGATGGTAGGTTATAACTATGTAAGTTGCTCTGATTCGTCTTACCGGTATCTTGTAAACGCAATTGACCCATTGCATCATAAACACGCAGAAAATAATCTTCTTTTTTTTCACTTTCAATCTGTACATGAAGTTGGTTCCCGGAAGCAAATAAATGCAGGTCATCCGGATTTTCTTCAGCGATTCCTGTTCCGTTGTTGTATATTAATTCCAGGTCGTCTATCCAGAGTTCAGAACCTTCTATAGCATCAACACCTTTACTACAAGATATGGTAAGGAGAATGAATTCAGGGTCATCGTTCAGGTAATAATGGATGGGCATAGAGAACCTTCTCCACTCGTTAACAGGTTCCTCTGATAATAACAAAGTACCTGAACCGATAAAACCAGTAGTGTCCATAGACTCCGAAACGGCGATATACCCCCGGTGCACTACCGCTCTTATTCTGGCATAATCACCAGGCATGGGGTTTGCTCTGTACCATCCTATCAGGCTGTCGGGTTTAGCAATAATGCGGGTATGCCATTCTTCGTGATCAGGATCTGTGTATGTATATCCTGAATCCGGATTCATGTCGGCATGAACACGACCATTAGTAATAGTTCCCGGGGCAACGAATCCGAAAATGCTTACTGCATAAAGGTATAGTGAGTAATCTCCCGAATGTACATATCCAGGAGCGCTACTGAGACCCCACACTAAGGGGGCTACGCCGTTCAAGTTGTCATCATCTGTTGATTTTATAGAGCTCCAGTTGACCGGTTCAATAATGTCGGGACCATATCCTATTTCTTCCCATTCTTCAAAACCGGGGTTAACAAATTGTGTTTGTGCATTTAAACCAAGAACGAATAAAGTAAATATGCTCAATACTATACTTAAAAGTAAATTTTTCCTCATAGTTAATTGTTTTTGATTGAAGTGCTAATTTAAAAAAAAACCGGAGACAGTAAGCTTTTTCTCACATCTCCGGTTTTTATTTGTTGTTGCTTTACCCGCTAATTATTGGGTGTATTTATCGTTAAAATACATATGAAAAACCAACACCGACACCTATCCATGATTGCCCACTTGTGTCCTTGGTTTTAGCCGCCCAATTGTATTTAACGTTGGCTGTAAAGGCAGCATTGCTGCTTCCAAACGGGATGCTCAGTCCTAATTCGGGTGCCAGACCAAAATGCCATGCTTCGTCCTCAATATAATAGATTCCCATATAGGTGCGTGCATCAATATAATAGGTTCCTAAACCAAGCCCAATGTAAGGCATTAAATTACCCGGGAAGAAGTAATAATGTGCTGTTGCCATTAATGGTACGGCATTTATATATTTTCTCTTATAACCGTTAATAGTTGTTGTTTCGTTTACATTCTCCGTAACCCATCCCAGGTTTTCATAAAAAACCTGCCAGCCACCTGCACCACCAACAGCAAGATTGTTCGTAACAAAGCCACGACCTTCTATCATCATCCCCCTGAAGGAACTTTTAGAAACAAAATCTTTTGTGTCACCCATAGGAATCCCCATGTTGTATGTAAAATTCCAGGCACCACCGCCTTGTGCAAAAGATGATATGGAAAATGTGACAATGAATATTATTGTCAGGAATATCTTATTTTTTTTCATTATTCTACAGTTTTTTATTTAGTGATCTTTTTTAATTGTTATTAAGGTATGGTGATTGTATAAATAATTGATCAATACCTTTTTTAACACGTGCTTCATTTGAAGATCCGCTAAGAATTCCATTCAGGCCACCTGCCCAGTACAAAGGAACAACCGTGTCTCCATCCACAATTCTGTAATCTTCGGGATTGGCCATTTCCAGCATTAAAGTGCCGGTAGTATAAGTGCTGTAGTAAGGTACACCTCCCCATCCCCAGCCCGGTGGGTAATAACCCGGGTAATAAGGATACCAGTACGATGTTTGTTCGGGCGACTTTTTCCACCAGTACCATCCCCAGCCCCAACCCGGGTAATAAGGATACCACCAGCCGACCGACACCGTTGTTGTCATAATAGCTGAAGCTGTAACCATCACATCTGGTTCAGGTGAATTATCATCCGGGTAGATCCGCGTATAACCGTAGCTCTCCATATTCTTAGCAATCTGACTCAGAATAAGGTCTTGTCCTTCAATAGGGGTTTTGTCTGTCGTGTCATCTCTTAAAGGAAACACCGTATCCGGCATGAAATAGGTTGTAATCTTATTAAAATCAACCGAATCATAATAACCTGTCAAAGAGAGGTCTGTTTGGTCATATGTAAGTGAATTGTCAGGATAACACCCATGTAAAAAAAGGATACCTCCTACAAATGCAATGACCATGGAAAAATTTAAAAGTAGTTTTTTCATGTGTAAAAATATTATTTTTGATTTTCAAATTAAGGGT
>QMPO01000025.1 GCA_003648625.1 Bacteroidota bacterium | reverse complement strand
AATAACTCGCTGCGCTCAAACAGATTTTCTTTTTTCACGTTCCATGTATTGATTTTATTTACGCATTTTTTCAAAGGTGGAAGCCCCCCATTTCGAGAGTACCCGATAACTACAAATCATTCACGGCTTTAATGCAATCTTTTGTCATTGTTTAGGACGCAACTGTTTACATATTATTAAATATAGTCGAATTAAACGCAGGTACTTACAGAATTTAGCAGCGGTCTGCCTGTTTAACAGTTATTTAACGCTTTTTGTTAAAAGGCCGTTAAATTTTAAGCGGAAAACAGGGTTGCTTTACAAATAGTCAGGTTTGTTCCATCAGTCAACGGTCATACACTGGCAGTATCTCATGGGTCAAATCCTCATATATGTGCAGAGGTACAGGTGATTTATTTCCTTACTTTTGAAAAATGCAGCATAAGGATCTTCTATTGGATGTTAACGGGCTTTCCGTTCAGTTTAAAAACGATGCAAAACTCACCTATGCCGTGGAAAACATAAGCTTTTCCGTAAAGAGAGGAGAATCTGTCGGGCTGGTGGGCGAATCAGGGTCGGGAAAGTCCATCACCGCTTTAGCCATTATCGGTCTGTTGCCACCACAGGCTATCTTCCAAAACGGAACAATTCTGTTCAATGATACCGACTTGTTGCATCTGAACAGGCAACAGATAAGAACCTACCGTGGCAATAAAATTTCCATGATCTTCCAGGAACCGATGACCGCCCTGAATCCCGTTGTCCGGTGCGGTGAACAGGTAGCTGAAAGTATCCGTCTGCACCAGGGAGTCAACAAAAAAGAAGCCCGGCAACAGGTGTTCTCGCTGTTTGAAAAAGTGCAACTGCCCCGGCCCGAAGAAATTTTTCGTTCATATCCGCACCAGATCTCCGGCGGACAAAAGCAGCGGGTGATGATCGCCATGGCCGTGGCCAACAAACCCGACCTGCTCATTGCCGATGAGCCGACCACCGCGCTGGATGTGACGGTACAGAAAGAGATTATCGGGCTGCTGAATGATCTGCGGGCAGAATACGGCATGAGTTTGTTGTTTATCAGTCACGACCTGGGCGTTATCTCCGAAGTATCGGAACGGGTGGCTGTGATGTATCGTGGAAAAATTGTGGAGGAAGGGGCTGCCGAAGATGTATTTCGTCGTCCGGAACACCCATATACCAAAGGACTTCTTGCCTGCCGCCCCCCGCTGAAAGGTAAACCGGAAGTACTGCCCACAATTGATGAGTTTCTGGAAACAGACGGGCAGGAGGTGCCTGCAGGGAAAGCTGTAAAACCAACAGCCTCATCTGGCCGGTCCACAGAGGAAAATATTCTTGAAACGGAGCACCTGGTAAAAAAATATATCACCGGCAGAACCCTGTTCGGCAAAGCCACCGGTTATGTGCATGCCGTCAACGATGTCAGTTTTCAGGTAAGAGAAGGCGAAACACTGGGGCTGGTGGGTGAGTCCGGCTGCGGAAAAACAACCCTGGGGAGGAGTCTCCTGCGGCTGATAGAACCCAACGAAGGCACCATCTGGTTTGACGAGAAGAACCTGCTGCAGCTTTCGAAAAGTGCTTTGAAAAAAGAACGAAAGCATATGAACATCGTGTTTCAGGATCCTTATTCATCACTCAATCCGCGACTCAGTATCGGGCAGGCCATTATGGAACCTATGGCGGTGCATGGTCTCTACATAAATAAAAAGAACAGGAGGAAGAAAACAGAAGAGTTACTGGAAAAGACAGGACTGAAAAAAGAACATTTTTACAGGTATCCGCATGAATTTTCAGGCGGTCAGCGGCAGCGGATCGTCATTGCCCGTGCCCTGGCGTTAAATCCAAAATTCATCATTTGTGATGAGGCGGTTTCGGCGCTGGATGTATCGGTGCAGGCGCGCATCCTGAATTTGCTTAACAATCTGAAAAGAGAATTCGGGTTTACCTACATTTTTATTTCCCACGATCTTTCGGTGGTGCGTTATATGTCGGACAGGATCATGGTGATGAAAGACGGAAAGATCGTAGAAACCGGTGACGCCGACCAGGTTTATTTCCATCCGCAGCATGCCTACACAAAAAAACTTATCGCTTCCATTCCTGCCGTAGAAATTAATCATATTTAAGAAATTCGATTCATAATTATCACTACTTTTCAGGCTGAAAAATTCAAAAAAACAAAAAAACATAAATTAAGACACAACATCCGATTAAATCATGGGGAAAAAACATAAAAAAAGCCGCAGGCCCAAAGGAGCACTGGCAGGAATTATTCTGAGCAATTTTTCTGAGAACCCGTTCAGGGCATACAACTACAAGCAAATTGCGCGTCAGCTTGGCCTGCGCGACCAGGCGAGCAAAGACCTCGTCTTCAATATCCTGGAAGAGCTGCATCTTGCCGGTGAACTTCAGGAAGTAAAACCCGGAAAATATATGCTGAATGCTGAGAGTTCGGCAAATACAGGGCTGGCGAGAAAATACGTTACCGGTATCGTGGACATGAAAAAGACCGGTAAAGCCTATATTACACCCGACGAGGGTGGAGACGATATTTTTGTAGCAGCCAATAATGTACACCGCGCCCTGCACGGCGATCATGTGAAAGTACTGCTCTTTCCGCGGCGTAAAAGCCACAAAAAAGAGGGCCAGATAGAAGAAATTCTGGAGCGCAAAAAAACAACCTATGTGGGTATTCTGGAAGTAAGTAAAAATTTCGGCTTTGTTCTTCCCGACAACGAGAACATGCCCTACGATATATTTATCCCAAAAAGTCAGATAAAAGAGGATATCAACGGCATGAAGGTAGTCGCCCGCATCACCGAGTGGCCGGAACATTCGAATAATCCTTTTGGCGAAATCATCCAGGTACTCGGAAAACCGGGAGATAACGACGTGGAGATGCAGTCGATTCTCGTGGAATACAACTTCCCGCTGTCATTCCCGAAAAATGTGGAAAAAGAAGCCGACAAAATCGATACAACGATTTCAAAGGCCGAGATCGGGCGAAGGAAAGATTTCCGGAACACCTGGACCATTACCATCGACCCGTTTGATGCAAAAGATTTTGACGATGCCCTTTCACTGAAAAAACTCAAAGACGGCCTGTGGGAAGTGGGTGTGCACATTGCCGATGTATCCTATTATGTGCAGCCGAAATCGCTCATCGACAAAGAAGCTTACAGCAGGGCTACATCCATCTATCTCGTTGACCGTGTTATACCTATGTTGCCGGAAGTTTTATCGAATAATGTATGCTCGCTGCGGCCCAACGAAGAGAAACTCACCTTTTCGGCTGTGTTTAAAATGAACGACCGGGCAGAAGTGGTAGGCGAATGGTTTGGCAAAACAGTGATCAACTCCGACAGACGGTTTGCTTACGAAGAAGTACAGCAGATCATCGAAACAGAACAAGGGGAGTTCGCCAGAGAGATCCTTCAGCTGCACCGGTTTGCGGACATTCTCAGAAAAAAACGTTTTGAAAACGGCTCCATTAATTTTAATTCGGAGGAAATAAAATTCAAACTGGATGAAAACGGGAAACCGATAGAGACCTACGTTAAGGAACAGAAAGAGTCGAACCATCTGGTGGAAGAATTTATGCTGCTGGCCAACAAAAAAGTAGCCACGCTGATCGGGAAACCCGGAGAAGGAAAAAGTCCTAAAACCTTTGTATACCGCATCCACGATGAGCCCAACCCCGAAAAGCTGAGCACCTTTGCGCAGTTTGTCAAGAAGCTGGGATTCAGCCTGAATGTGAGTTCCCACAAACAACTGGCCAGCTCATACAACCAGCTGTTTAACCAGATCAAAGGCCGGGGAGAAGAACATATGATAGAGTCCATCGCCATCCGCACCATGGCCAAAGCCATCTATTCAACCGACAATATCGGACATTACGGGCTGGCCTTCGATTACTACACGCATTTTACTTCGCCCATCCGGCGTTATCCCGACCTGATGGTACACCGTTTACTGGAAAGTTACCTCCACGGGGGCAATTCGGTGAAAAAAGATCCGCTGGAAGATAAATGCAAACATTCGTCGGATATGGAAAAACTGGCTACGGAAGCAGAACGCGCTTCGGTGAAATACAAACAGATTGAGTACATGACCGACAAAATCGGGAAAGTGCTGGAAGGGAATATTTCAGGCGTGAGCAAATGGGGTATTTTTGTGGAGATCATCGAAAGCAAGAGTGAGGGGCTGATCCGGTTTAATGAGCTAAAAGACGATTATTATTACCTGGATGAAGATAATTACAGGATCATTGGCAAAACCCACGGCAATGTATATCGTCTGGGCGACAAAGTGAATGTACTGGTGAAGAAAGTGGATCTGGCCAACCGGCAGATGGATCTGCAGCTGGTGGACTGACAACGCGCGCTACGCTTTGCTTTCTTTATGTTAACACCAGTTGAATATCAACCGGAAAACGCTTTACAGGAAGGTAGCAGCAAAATTTGATGACTATGCTTTTACAACTACTTATGGGGCTGGCAGCAGCTTTCGGGATTTTCTGGACGCTGAAAGAAAAAAAGATATTTCCGGCAGTTATCACAATGGGAATGGTCGCAGGGATTGTCCTGGTTTTTCTTCTTCCCTCAACCACCCGGACCTGGGGATTTTATGTTTATATGTGCTTTGCCGCACTGGCTTTTTTTTACGGGCTGACGGTCAGAGAAAAGAGTGTGTGGGCAAGAGTTATTATCAGCCTGATGTCGGCAACCATATTCGCCTACTGGCTGTGGGTTCTGAACCACTGGCACGGCAACACTGTTTTATTCCCCATAGCTACACTTTTGACAGGGTTAGCGGCCATTTTTAGTAAGGTAAAACTGAAAAGCGAATTGGGCTTTCTCGTAATTCTTGCCGCTGATGCTGTTGCCCTTATTCTGGAGGCCCTGATGAAAGTAAACTGATGAATCGAAAATCTGCTGTGTTTCTGACAATCGCCCCGCTCAGGGTTATTTTTACTGAATAAAGAGGTGTTTATTTTTATATAAAGAGAGAAGAAATAACCTGGGTAAGTTAATCGCCGAAGGCGCGAAATCATCAATCCCATACATACCGCTCATCATAAACGACATCATACTCTTTCAGAAAAGCAAGATATTCATCTTTAAATGTTTTCTTTTTATGATGTTCTTCTTGCGTTGAAATATAGTTCTTTACGATGTCTGTTTTTAACGGGTTTACAGAAAAAGCACCATAACCGTTCTGCCAATAAAATTTTTTATACTGTGTTCCTTTTGTCTTTATCCACTTTGATGAATGGGTTTTTAATTCTTCTATTAATTTCATCAAAGCGATTTTTCGTGATAACATGCAAAGAATGTGGATATGATCTTTATATCCGCCAACAATTACCGGATTACATTCATGGTTCCTGCATATTCCCCCAAGATAATTGAATAATTCTTCCCTTATATTTTTATCTATAAACGGGTACCTGTGTTTTGTACTGAAAGTTATGTGGATATAATTTTTAACTAAGGACTGTGGCATTTTATTTATGATTTCGCACCTTTGGCACTTAGATTTTTTTTCTTTTCCCTCATCGGATTATCACCCGATGGTCTTGATTTTCGCCCCCTTGGGGCTTAATCTAAGTAAAGTATAAAGATACTTAAACTGTTCTTAAATCTGAGGCTCCGATGTTTAGATTCTTTTTAGTTTGTTAACGATGATACATATGCCCTGGTTTACTCCCAATGCACATTTTGTTAATGATTTCGCGCCTTTGGCGCTTTGGTTCTTTCTGCTTTATACTCCGGGCTTCGCCCGGTGTTTATGATAACCGCCCCGTTGGGGCTTATTTCAAAATTATGTATGGTATAAAAATACTAAAACGATTCCGAAATTTAAAGCCTTCTTTGATCCTGATTAATAATGATAATGCATACGCTCCGGTTTATTCCTGATAGTATTTATTTTAACCCCATTGAGGCTTGGTATCGGAAAATAATTTGTTGGGAATCCGGAATGTTGAAAGTTTGCGATATTAATAGTTTTAGCCGGATTTAGAATTTTCAAAGGAGAAGAATACCAGTACATGTAACTTAAGCGCCGAAGGTGCGTAATCAATACATCCGGGCGCAGTCCGGTAAATAAAAAACAACCACCAAGCCCCAAAGGGGCGAAATCATCAATCCCATACATACCGCTCATCATAATAAACGACATCATACTCTTTCAGAAAAGCGAGGTATCCGTCTTTATATGTTTTCTTTCTGTCGGGAAATTATTTGTAATTACTTCCGCAATGTGAGGTTGTTCAAACTTTCGGCAACCCAAATGTATCGCCAATCCGCTGGATGACTTCTTCCAGCGAAACCACATCTACACCCGGTTTAACAGACCACCCCGACTTAACGGGTGAAACAATAAATGTATATAAGGGTTTCAGGTCGGAAATGGCTGTATAGCTTCCCCTTGACAAAACAGGTGTGGTGCCTGCTTTACATTCAACAGCAATAATTTTCCCTTTTGATTCGATGATCAAATCCAGTTCGGCACCATGATTTGTTCTGTAAAAATAAAAATTGAGACTTTGGAAATTACCCGTAAGATTAGCAAACACAAGTGACTCCCAGGCAGCACCAAGTGAAGGGTGACCCGCTAACTGGTTAAAATTGGTAATCCCCATCAGGGCATTGGTGATTCCTGTATCCGTTAAATATATTTTCGGCGATTTTACCAGACGTTTTCCTGTATTGGCAATAAATGGGGGTAACAATCTTACCATAAATGTTGATGACAGCAACTCAATGTAATTCTTTACGGTAGGTGCGCTGATACCTAAAGATGAAGCAATCAGGTGGTAATTAACGATCTGCCCGTTCAGATGTGCAATCATTAACCATAGTTTGCGCATGGTTTCTGTTGAAAACCCAGACCACATAAGTAAATCCCGCTCTAAAAACGTAGTTATAAAATCTTCCCGCCATTCAAAAGATTCTAATGAATCCATTTTCATAAGACTTCGCGGAAAACCACCCTTTACCATGTAATCCTCTATTGTAAAATCTTGTTTTATTTCATTGAATAAAAAAGGGGTAAGTTGCTTGTAAGTAATTCTACCAGCCAAACTTTCAGAACTTTGTTTGATTAATTCACGAGTTGCCGATCCTAAAATTAAAAAATGTGTATTACCTCCCCATTCGTCAATTAAACTTCGAATTAACGGGAATAATTCGGGCTTTCGTTGAATTTCATCCAGACAAATCAGCTTGTTCTTCTGTTTTGTTAAAAACCATTCGGCGTATTCAAGTTTTTGTAAATCGGAGGGGCGTTCAAGATCAAGATAAACAACTTCTTTTTGAATATTATTAATAATATGTTTTACAAGTGTTGTTTTCCCACACTGTCTTGGGCCAATAACAGCAGTTACCGGATTATTATTTAAACCTTTAATAAGGTTTTTTTCAAGTTTTCTTGAATAATACATCTTTTTCACAACCGTGCAAATATAATATATTATTTTATATTTACACGGTCATCGTAAATCTAATGTTGATTTTGAGTGTTTGTCTATCAGACCAGGAGCAATCCCTGCATTTTTATTTCAGCAACCCCAGCCCTTCCAATGCTGAAGCGTCTCCGGGACTGATCAGCAAGGTTTTTTGAAACAGAATTTTAGCTTCACGGTATTTTTCGAGTTTGAAATTAGTCCAGGCCATCATAATCACACCATCGTAACCAAACGGATACAGGTTAATCACTTTTTCAAAGTAACGGGCCGCCGTTGCATAGTCTTCTTTTCCGTAATAGATCAATCCCATCCGGTAATTCACCACCGAATTCTGCGGATCAATCTCTAATATTTCGTTATACATCTTCTCTACATGAGTCCAGTTGCCCATGGCTGAAGCAGGATATACGAGCCCCAGGCGGGCCTCCACCGACAAAGGTTTTAACTGGATGCTCTTCTGATAATAGGGAATGGCTTCGGTGAAGTTGCCTGATAAATAAGTCAGCCAGCCCAGACGGAGATTTATTTCGTATGACTCTTCATTGTACACTTCTTTCAGTAAATTCACAGCTTTGCTGTAGTCACCCGCATATTCAAGTTCATATGACTGTTTGAATGTTTCCTGAAGCGTACTCTTATTCTGCGCATTCAGTACTGGGGCCGCGGCAACCAATAAAATGATCAATCCTTTCTTTAAAATGTCCATTTGATTCCTCCTATAATACTTTGTGTTTGATATTTAAATGAGTAAAACGTTTCTGTATCGCTACTCATATTTTCTGTTTTATAAACCCCTTGCTTATCGGAATAATTATACATCAGGCTCACGGCCAGATGTTTTGTGGCAAATATATGAAGATTTAACCCTGCTATAAAGTTGATTTTCTCTGGTAAATTATATACGATCATTCCCTGGTTTCTGTTTACATTGTGCAGGTTACCAGCCATATATTCACCTTCCAGCCATGTATTTTTAAAAAGTTTTATGCCCAGCATCTGGTAAAAGATCAAACGTTTTTCGTTGCCATAAATTTCACCGGACTCAAAAAAACCGGTCAGTTCCGTTTTACCATAAAATAAGGTGCTTCCCAGCGGATAATACAAAAGCGACATGCCCACTTGTCCCTGATAGCTTTCTGTTAACTGCGAAAACGTACCAAAGACATTGATTGTAACAGTATTAAAATCCTTTTGCAAATTCACTCCTGCCACCCAGTTTACAAAAGAGGTGTCGGTTTCGGTAAACACCATACTGTCTTTCGTCCATGCATAAGCTTGCACTTCGCCGGTGGCAGGATGCCACGTGAGGGTGTCGGTTTTGATAACCGAAATCTTCTCATTATCAATTACGGGCGCGTTAATGGAAAGCAGATTACCAAACAGGTTCAGCGATAAGCCGTTGGCCATTTGAATTTTAGCATTTGCATAATATTCATATTGCCTGATACGTCCTTCAAACGACTGATCATAGGTAACTTTTTCACTTTCAAACCGGTTCACAATCCATCCGTCATTTGCATATACAGGCACGCCTTTTGTCTGCTCTTCTATCCGGTATTCAAAACGGTTTGTACGGGCGATATCCAGATAGCTTCCACTCAGGTACAGGCTGAATGAGGGCGAAAAATGAAACGTCAGGCCCGCGTGCATATAGATTTGATTACCGATAAGTGTTTGTTTACCGAAATCATCTTGCTGTCTCAGCAGGCTGATCTGACTGTTCCTGCTTTCATTATTCGAAAACGTATAGCCGCCAAACACATCGATCAATTCCACCGGTTTTGGCTTTATATCAAGCGACTGTTTCAGGTGTTCGTTGAACGACATACCTAAACGGTAAGCCCTGCTGCTCATACCCATGTTGATGTATGAATAGTACAGGTAGGCAGAGGCGGATTTATCCTGATGACTGAATTCCAGTGCTTTTTTAAAATGAGGAATGGCCAGCGCATATTTCTCCATGGCATAATAAGCTTCTCCTATACGCATGCGCAGATAGTAGTAGTCAATATGGTTTTCCAGCCCTATTTTTCCATTGGCTACAACAGCTTCCCATTTATGATTTACATAATGATGGTAGGTTACCGAATCAATGTAGGGAAAATCGATTATCTGTGCCCGACCCGGCAGGAATACACCGGCCAGTAAAATAATTAGCAGCCATCGGTTTATGATCGTCTTCGGTTGTCCCATCTAATACACTCTTTTTGCTTCGATCTGTTTCTTTTCCGTTTGGATACTGAGCTGTTTTATTCCGTTTACGCCAATCGTTATTGTGAATTGCATATCCGGCGATGCTGTTTTCCTGTGGGTAAAATAAGTTTCGGAATGTAAGATGATCTCTGAATCTTCCCCGTCTTCTGTCAGTAAAGCATAATCCAATTCAAAACGTGTGTGGAGAAACCTGAAAAACGGCACACAAAAGTCTTGCAGGATCTTCACAAATTTGCCGGGATACAGGGAAAGCGGATAAGCGTCTGTAATTTTCATGTCCTTATAATAGGCCGTTACCAGTTTGAATGATGACAGGAAGAAATAATAGAGCAGGGTATTTTTCCGGCCTTCGTAGCTGGTAAAATAAAACACATCCCCGAGCTGTCTGAAATAAGCTTTTGCGTTTGTCTGTTTGCACAGAAAATACGTATTCTTGTAAATATCGGATTCCACAACCCACGCAACAGACTGTTTTTTTCCTTCTGCCGTTAATTCAAACTGCAGCGTCTGCCCCGGTATAAAATGGTATGCTTCATAAAGCAGTTCGTTCCTCACCGGGTTAGATACCATCTGATCCAGTTCGGGAATGGCTGTAGTTTGAAAACGGTAATCGCTTTTATCGTTAATGATAATGGCCGACAGCGGATAGCTAATGGTAGCCGATCCGATGGATGGAGTTTTCTGAAATTGCATGTGTATATGCGGTACAGGCGATCTGCCCGAGTTCCCGCAATGGCCAAGCACTTCTCCCTGTTTGACCGTCTGGTCAGCGCTGACTTTAATACTGTCTTTTTTCAGGTGACTTATCTGAGCGTATAAGCCTTCGGCATGCTTGATCACCACGCTGTTCCCCCAGTTTTTTTCCAGGTTCATATCTCCGATAACATTATCATCGATACCGTCTTCCACCTCCACAACAACTCCATCGGCAGGGGCCGTTACCGGTTTGTTGAAGCCGTAATAATCGTCCACCCGCTTACCTGAATTTTCGAATGCCTTACCATCATCATCAACAATTTCAAAATCCCAGGCATGTTGCCAGTCTTTTTGATGTGTATGGGCTCCTTTGTGTCCCTGTGTCACCTGCCATTCACCCCAAAACGGTAATTTCATGGGGAACCACGGGAGCGAACCGAAACGTTCTCTGTAGTTGTTGTGGTTGTACGCGTGTTTTTCGGGCGAATACTGCTGAATGACCACCGGTGATAGCGATTCAATACGAGTCTCTCTGAATTTCAGCACATACAAAAACAGGATAACGATGACGTTAAAAGGAAGCGACAGTACCGAAAGCTGGAAGATAGAAAACAAAAAAGACGTACTGCTTAATATAATAGCAATGAGCGGTGTAAGAAGAACCACCCACAAAGTGGAGCGCCACGAGGGCACAATAAAAAATCCGCCAATAGCAATAGCCGTGAGAATGTAGTTAAAACCAATGTAACTGTAAGTTAATTCACTGATGTCGGCGCCGATAAAAAAGTAAAAATAATAAGCTGTGTAAAACCCGATGAGCGACATCAGAAAAGCGATCCGTGAATAGTAAAGCAGACCGATGGCTATCAGGATTCCGGCAAACATGTGGTATTGAAAAAGAATGGCGCTGAGTGATTTAAAGTAAATACGCAGCGATTCGGGTACCGCCAGGTTATTGAACCATTCGTACAGCCTGACCATGGTCATTCCTCCGATAGCATACATATCGTTCAAACTATACACCCCCCGCTCACTAATCGCCAGGGTTGAGTAACTTTTGGTGGCGATTACCACGAGCCAGATACCCAGCAGGAACGGAATACTCAGGTAAGGCAGGCCGTATTTTCCCAGCACACCTTCAAACGCTACAGAAAAAAACAGGGTGATCATTGATACCAGAGCCAGGATAATGTAAAACTCCGGCCCGGGCTGGTAATAAATACCGATGCCTAAACCAACAAGCAAGGAGTTAAATCCGTAAACGCCTTCGTATATTTTCTGCCTGTTCAGTCCCAGGAACATAGCTGTTGTATTGGTGAAAACAACGGCAAGTAACCCGGCAATACCGGCATATATATCAAAAAAGGTAACTATCAGCAGAATAACGGCGAAGACAAGGTTCTTAGAAAAAAAGACCTGTCCGTAGCTGCTGATCAGGCTGCGCCCGTAATTTTGCAAGAGAAGATTTGTATTTTTTTCCATATTTACTTGTCCAAAAATACACGGTTTACCAGCGACATTGGTGTAAACTCAAAATAAAGGTTATGTACAATGATGTTTTTTACCTGTTCCGGAGCTAATTCTTCGGCGGGTTTTTCTATTTCATTCGTTAACTTTTTAACCAGATCTGCCGGCACTTCCGAAATGCTGATTTGTTTCCTTCGTTCGGCAAGCACATATACAGGTTTCTTAAAATGGTTGAAAAGCAATGAGATGGGGAAGGTACCGGCTTTATTTACAAACCGATCTTCCAGTAGTAAATCCGCGCCGAAGACCACCATATCCATTTGTTCCATAAAATTGCTCAAAGCGTCCTCGTGTAGGAAGTGCATTTCAAACCCCCATCCGTTTATTATTTCAGCCTGTATTATTCCCTCACCTGCAGGTGATGAATAAGTCTGCCAGACTTCCGGAAAAATATTCCTTTCGGAAAGCAGCCTAAACAAGCAGTGAATAGCTGTACTGTTACTGTGAACAAGAACTCTCTTGCCTGAAAAATCAACATTTTCGATCATATTACGGCTTGCCTGCTCCCTGCTGTTCTTCCATTTATCAACGTATTCCTGAACAATATTTTTCAGGTCCGTGCCGCTGATTGTCTGATCCTGATGCAGCCGGCCGGCGAGTTCACCCGTAAAATGCCACAGCAGGCCAAACTGCGGAAAATACTCCCGGAGCTTTTGTACCGCCTGCAACAACTCTTCGCTTCCAATAACATTTTTTTCAGTACCCAGTCCGATCAGTTCCGACTGCACCTGATCAAGAACACTTCCCGATCCCGATAGGTTGTCGCTGATTATGTGGCTGAAAAGAGTCATCCGTTAAAAATTTACCGTCCGAGGGAATCGGTAATTACAGAGTAAAATCTTTCAGGTGTTCCGGTACGTTTTCAAATTCCAGCAGCCGGTCCAGATTTTCCTTTTCCCTGATCACATGTACTTCGCCTTCCGGATCAATCATAACAATAGGTGGCCGTAAGGTAATGAACTGCATCCACTGGGTCATATTGTATGCACCCACACTCTGAATGACGATATGATCGTCTTTGTTCAGCAAAGGCAGATTTATATTATCCCGGATAACATCTATGTTCATACACAGAGGACCGTAAACCACGGTGTTTTCCGTGTATTGTGTAAACGGTTGTGCCGGGGTTATTTTGTGATCGTACCAGAAAGATGTAAACAGAATATTCACACCTACATCAATGATGGTGGTTCTCCGGCCGTCGGACAAACGTTTATTTGAAATGACGGTTCCCAGCAAATGGGCAGCATCGTCAATCAGGGCACGCCCGGTTTCCAGTATCAGCAAAGGCAGTTTATCAGGCGGGAAATTACTGTTGATCAGCGTACTGGCAATGGCTTCGGCAAATTCATCAATAGAAGGATTCATATCCGAACCCGGCAAATAGGTGCCTTTCAGGCTGTTTTTTGAAGCAAAACCACCGCCCATATCAATATACCGGATTTCATGCTGGTATTTGTCTTTTACGCCTATAGCCAGGTCTGCCAGCTTTCCTGCTGCTACAGCATAAGCGTTGGGCGACAACATGAATGTACCTATATGAGTATGCAGGCCTTCCAGCACCATCACTTCGGAGCGCATGATTTTATTCAGCGCATCCCACGCCTGTCCGTTTTCATAGTTAAAGCCAAAGCGGTCCCACATAGGATAGATACCGGTATCCATATTCACACGAATGGCCACCCGTGCTTTCTTTTTCATTTCTCCGGCTATTTCCTGAATACTGTACAGTTCATCCAGGTGGTCTATATGGATCAGCGCATTATTACTAATGGCTTTTTTAATGTCATCTTCGGTTTTATCAGGACCGTTAAAAATGATTTTAGATCCGTCCACCTTATTGTTGAGTGCCTTGTCGAACTCAAAACCAGAAACCACCTCCGCCCAGGAGCCTTCCTGATGAAAAGTACGGCAAACCGCATCGAGATAATTGGTTTTGTACGACCACGCAAATTGCACTTTCGGATAGCGGGTTTCAAATGCTTTCCGTGCTTTGCGGATATTTGTCCGTATGGTTTTTTCAGAGATAACAAATAAAGGTGACCCGTATTTGTCCATCAAATCTTTTACCGCAACATCGTCAATATGCGTCATAGGAGCAGACTCTGTTCTTGTTCCGAATTTATTGGGCATATTGTTTTCCAGCTTTTGGATCAGCGGGCGTTCATATCGTTGTTTTTCCATGGTTTTTTACTTATTTGGAATATTGGAATGATGGAATAATGGAATGATGGATTGTTTAAACAAATGAATCTTTCCAATCTCCATTCTCTTTCTTCTTTTGTAATGATTCAATTAGTTTCAATAATTGATTTTCAACTTTAAAATGTAATTCGTCTAGTGTTTCATAATTTTTTTCCGGGAATAAATCGGCTTTGTACAAACTATAATATGAAGAATGAAATTCACCGCAGGAACCCAGTGCTATATTTAAAAAATTTAAGTATTCGGTAATACTTCTACGGCAATATCCTTCTGCAATATTTCTTCTCTCTGTCATATCTGACACTTTTATTTATTTTCCAAGATTCCACCATTCCAATGTTCCGTCACAACTCTCCCATTGTGGATATTTTTTCAAATTCTTTCAGATCTACGATCATATCCCACGAATAGCGGATAAACATTTTACCGTGTTCGTAGGTTGTATATGGCGCTACCTTCTCGCCAAGGGCAAGCAATGTTAGTGCTTCGGGGATGTTTTGTCCGACGCCTACCGCCAGGTATATCCAGGCAGGTATGCGCGGGTTGATTTCCATCAGGTAAAAATCATTTTTATCGTCTTTCATCAACTCGAGCTCGAATCCGCCTCTCCATTTTGTTTCTTTTACAAAATGCTTTGTCAGTTGCAGAAGCTTTTCATCGGTAATAGCAATACCTCCCCAGGCTTTTCCTTTGTCGGTTATGTATTGTTTGCGCATAGGTACGGCAGCCACTGTGTTTCCTTTTCCATCTCCCAGTCCGGTGACATTAAATTCCGTACCCCGGATGAATTCCTGGAAAATGATCGGCACGCCCCATTTAGCAGAAATACTGTTAAAAGCCGACAGTACCTGTTCAAAATTATAGGCAATTTTAGCATCGTAAAATTTACCTTTAACAACGACCGGAAATTCAAAATCTTTCAGGATTTCGGCAATTTTTCCTGCAGCAAATACTGCTTCACTGGCAGGAACCGTTATCTGATGTTTCTTACCGAACTCCGGGAGATTCATTTTCTGTCTTTCTTCAAACTGTTCTGCCGTAGGCATGAAGGTATGAATTCCCATGCTTTTCAATTCGGGTGCCAGTTTAATGAATGAGAACATTTCCGCATCAAAATTAGGAATGATCACATCCAGCTTTTCCTGATTATGTATGTATTTTATCCGTTCGAAAAGAGTTTCGATTCCCATGGACGGATAGGGAATATGGTATGTTTTATCTACCAGATCATGCATATAAATTCCAGGCTCCAGCGATTCGTAGGACAAACCAATAATCCGTGCATCGAATGCCGTTGCCTCTTTCAGGGCACGTATTACCGGCACACCGGGACCCGGGCTGTCAATCGCATTCAGGCCCGTTACCGCTATCGTCAGCTTTCTTTTAGTCATTCATTTCAATTAAAGAAAAATGCCTCAGCATCGAAATAAAATCATTCACATCCTTCTCCACCGTTGTGGCGTCCGTATTGTATTTTTCCAGCATTCGTTCGCTGATCTGCTCAACAGATTTTTCTTCCTTCAGCATTTGGATAATTTCAGCTCCGATTGGATTCACGGTGAATGATTCTCCCGTACCGGGTGCAAACACAAAGCCGGAATCGCTTATAGCTATATCATTTTTAATAGTCATATCGTTTACAAATTGTTTAGTAATAATACGTAAATATGCCGTATTTGTTATAATACACGTGTTCTTTAAGAAATTTTAAGAATTATAGCAGGCCGAAGACATCCAAAAAGAGTGCCGGTTTTACTCCGAATAGAAATCAATCATCTTCTGAATAGCTTGCGTACATACAGGACAAAAAGTTGTCTTTTGGAATGTTTTCATCATGCAGTCGTGCATTGGCCGGTAAACACCTTTTGCCACATAGCCACCGCCTTCGAAAACCCCCAGAACATCATAATACGGTAACGTATCGGGTGTGGGCACGGGTGTCTTCTTTTTCAGCATATCCTTCCATTTACTTTTGAAATCGACCAGCGTAGTAATGTTCGGCTCCCACGGCTCCGTTTTCAGGTTATAAAAATCTTCGTACGAAGTGGACGAATCATAGTATTCATCGGCAAGCCCGGCAAAACCGTGGCCAAACTCATGCGTAAGTATTTGTGCCGATTTAACGTTGCTGTTCACACTCACGTTGTAGTAGTTGTAAATAGCTCCGCCACCATATTTCTTACTGTTTACCAAAATATATATCTGATCGTACGGCGCATTGGCTGCCAGATCACGCACACTTTTATTATCGAATGTCATCAGGTAGCGCTCGCTGTCGAACGTATAGTAGCCGGAACTCATAAGTGTATTTCTCCATACGGTATCGGCAGGGATATCCACTCCTGAATCCCGCGAAGGAGCCAGTATTCCCCTGATATTGAATTTGTCCTTGTTTTCAGTGTAAGGAGCGAAGGCAAACAGGTCTTCAGAAAATTTCCGGCAGTCTTCGATAAACAGGCCGAGTTCTTCTTCGGTATAGCCTTCGGGTAAAATGACAATATCCACTTTCTGCTGGGGATCGCCCGAAATATGCACATCAAAAGAGGGATAATTCAGCCTGTTTTCCTGCTTAATGAAATAATTAGCAGAAGGATCGACCGTATATTCAAATTTCTTTTCAAAAATCCCGTCCCAGTTCCTGCCGTACAATTCAATCCGTACTTCCTGCTTCGGATAAGGGAAAACAACTGCTTCCGACAATGTCCGCCAGGTTTCTTCCGCCTCACGGGTTGTCTGCCACTCACCAAAGAGGGAAGAATACCCCCGCGAATACAGCAGCGAGTCGTTTTGTACATTGATTACTTTCATGTAATAATTTCCATATTCGAAGGTGTCCACCAGATTCACTTTCGATCCGCCCCAGTATGGTTCTTCGATGAGTTCGTCAAACGAATAAAATTCCGTTTCATGGTTCCCGCTGTGGTAATAATCCATACGCAGGGTTTTGTCCGTAAAAAACTTGTCGAACTGGGCATGGGCAGCCACAGCAACGAACACCAGAAATAAGGCACTTATATTCTTCATTATATCAGCAATTTAAAATAAGGTCATACAAATGTAAAGCAAAAAGGTGAATATCTTTGTACGATGGCATTCCTTTGTAACCGGAGGGGAAATAATGCGTCCAATTAAAAATGAGAGCGGCTGACGAAGACATCATCAGGCAGGTAATGAATGGAGACCGTAATGCGTATGCTCTGTTGGTTGACAGGTATAAAGATCGTGTTTTCAGTCTGGCACTGGGCATTGTCCGCAACCGGGAACTTGCCGAAGAAATAGCCCAGGATGCATTTGTCAAAGCTTATAGTTCATTGAAAAAATTCCGAAAAGAGGCCGGTTTTTCCACATGGATTTACCGGATTACTTACAACACTGCTATTTCTGAGTTACGGAAGCAAAAAAATAAGATAAGGACGGTGGAAAATGTTGCGGAAAAACTGGTTTCGGCAGACACAGAAGAAACTCTGGAAGAACTGGAACAAAAAGAGAACGAACATCAGCTGATGGAACAGGCTATTAATGAACTCGTACCTGAAGAAAAATTAATTTT
>QMPO01000024.1 GCA_003648625.1 Bacteroidota bacterium | reverse complement strand
AAGCTGGAAACGGTTTACTGCGATAAGTCACAGGTAAGTAAAGAAAACGTGCTTACATTGAAAAAAGAACTTCCCGAATGTTTGGTTGTATACCAGTCGGACGACCTCAATTTGTGGTGGGGCAGGCTGGATGATCACTGGCAGGAATTGCTGCGGGAAAAATCAGGAATTGATGAACGAATGGACCGTGAAAACCTGCAAAGAATAGCTGATATGCGGAACTTATCCATCACCGATGATTTAAAAGTAAAAAACCTTGAACCATTAACAGTTTTTCTGATGCTGGAAGATCTTTCGCTACATAACACAGCAGTTTCCAACATAGCACCCATAACTTCTCTGCCCAATCTGAAAAGTCTGGCTGTTACAAGCAGTCCGATTAATATGCTGGATCGGATCAACTTGTTAAAACAAATGGAGCATTTGAATATTGAGAACACTTCGGTGGAAGACCTGGAGCCTGTTTATGAACTCATAAACCTAAAAACGCTGAATATTGGGGGAACGCAGGTGAAAAAACTCAAAGGGCTGGAAGAGCTTACACAACTGGAAAGTCTGACGATTAACAACACAAGGATAAAAAATCTGAAACCCTTAAACAGCCTCTACAAGTTAAAGGAACTTAAGTGTTTCAATATTGATGTAAAGGCGTCAAAAATCGAAGACTATAAAAAAGCGCATCCGCACGTAAACGTCATTTATTACTAAAATCAGATATAGTGGATGTAAAAATTGTTGCTTACAAAAAAGGCGATTACAAAATACTCGTGGACTTATGGGAACGTTCCGGCTTACCCTATAAACCACTGGGAAGAGACAAGGAAGAAACAATAGAGAAAGAACTAAAAAGAGGTGTAGGTAAGTTTCTGTTTGCCATGCTGGATGGCAAATACATCGGGACAGTTCTCGTGACCCACGACGGACGCAAGGGATGGATCAACAGGGTGGCGGTAGTTCCGGAATACCGACACAAGGGGATTGCCAGAATACTGGTTGAGGCGGCTGAAAAATGGCTCAACGGACAAGGCATTGAAATATACGCCTGCCAGATTGAAGATTACAACAAAGAGTCGTTGGAAGTATTTAAAAAGCTGGGGTACATTCCGTTCGAAGGCATACATTACCTGACCAAACGAAAATACCCCGAAGTTTGATATTATAGGGCCAGACCCAGAGCTTCTTTCAAAAAGTCAGTCCATTGTTTGATCCGTTCATCTGTCAGTTCTGCCTGGTTGTCTTCATCCAGCGCCAGACCATAGAACATATCTTCTTCCACACCCTCTGATTCGGTAAACGAATAACCACTAACAGGCCAGCGCCCAATCAGGTTAGCCCCCACTTTATCAACTTCTTCTTTTAGAACACCCAGATCGTCAACAAAATGGTTGGGATAGAGTATCTGGTCGCCAAGGCCGAACAAAGCCATCGACTTACCTGTAAGGTTGTGTTGTTCCAGTTTACGAAAGAAAATAGTCCATTCGTTATCATCCGAAGTGTCTGACCAATTGTCGGCGCCTACAGTTGATCCGCCAATAATGATCAGGTCATAGTTTTCGATGGTGTCCACATTAAAAGAAGGTACATCATAGATCTCAATACATTCGGGATCAAATAGTTCATATATCTTTCGGGCGGCACGTTCCGTATTGCCTCCTTCGCGCCAGTACAATAAAACAATCTTTTTCATGTTAATTTCAGTTAATTTTAGTACAAAAATAAGCTATTCATTCAGATAACAAACCTCAGGAATTATAATTCGTCATTATGTTGCTGTTCAACAGATTATTAATCCTGTTCCATTCTTTAATACCGATCTCCTCCGGAAGATATTGCCGGAATCGTTACTTTTATGCCCGAATTATAAAGCGAAGATGAGCCTGCACGAAATATGGGTATTGTTAGGGTTCCTGGTTATGATTGCTTTCTTTTTAGCGCTTGACCTCGGAGTTTTTAATAAAAAAGACCATGAACCCGGATTTAAAGAATCTTTAGGGTTTACTATCATATGGGTATCGCTGGCACTTATCTTCTGGGGATTGATCTACCTTTTCGGCGACTGGATACATGGGCCGTTTGATTTAAGCACTTCCGCAGGTATGGCTGAGTTTAAAAAAGTGGTTGCCGAATACGGGCCTCCGCTTAATTTTGATCACTTCGATCCGGAGACGATTTTACATAAATACAGAAAAGGTCTGGGGCTCGAGTTTATTACGGGTTATGTCATCGAATATTCACTTTCCATTGACAATATTTTCGTGATCCTGATGATTTTTTATTCGTTTGGTGTGGAAAAGACCTATTACCACCGGGTACTTTTCTGGGGAATTATCGGAGCGGTAATGATGCGCTTTATCTTTATTTTTATCAGCTCGGCCCTGATACACCATTTTGAATGGGTTTTATACTTGTTCGGTATTTTACTTGTCTTCACAGGAGGAAAAATGTTTCTGGACAGGAATAAAGAAAAGAAAATTGACACAAGTAAACACCCGGTGATCAAATTCCTGTCAAGATATTTTGCGATTGACAAGGGTTATAAAGGCCGGAGATTTTTTATCAGAAAACAGGGAAAGATTTATCTGACAAGCCTGTTTGTGGTACTGATGGTCATTGAGTTTTCAGATGTGATCTTTGCCGTCGATTCGGTCCCGGCCATCTTCTCGATCACCAAAGATCCGTTTATTGTCTATTTCTCCAACATCTTTGCTATCATCGGTCTGCGGTCGCTTTTCTTCCTGCTGATGAATGTAGTGGAACGGTTTCGTTACCTGAAGATTGGTTTGTCGGTATTACTGGTTTTTATAGGCATCAAAATGCTGATACACGATTATATTCCAATCCCTACCATCTATTCGTTGCTTATTATACTCTCCATCCTGCTGATCAGTATTTTTGCCTCGCTGCTGATACCGGTAAAGGAAAAAACGGAGTAGGTTAGCTTTTTTTGATTTCTTCCAGATATTTCTCCAGCAGCAGCCGGGCGGCTTCGTAAGGATTTATTTTTGCCTGCAGCACTTCCTGCTCGTACTTTTTAATCAGCGGTTTGACGACCTGTGAGTTGAAAAACCCGGAAGCAAGCCCCTGTTCAATACTCTCTTTCAGGATGGCCAGTGATTGTTCGTTCCTGTGCTTTTCAAAATGATTGTTCTCTTTGGTGTGTTGTACAAACTCTTCAACAATCTGCCACACCTCGTCAATACCAGTGTTGTACAGGGCCGAAGCGGTAATTACTTTCGGTGTCCAGCCGTTCGGCAGAGCCGGGAACAGGTGCAGTGCATTTTCATATTGTCTTTTCGCCAGTTCTGCTTTTTTTACGTTGTCGCCATCAGCTTTGTTGATCACCACCAGGTCGGCCATTTCCATAATGCCCCTTTTAATTCCCTGCAGTTCGTCGCCACCCCCGGCCAGCATCAAAAGAAGGAAGAAATCAACAATTTGCGATACGGCTGTTTCCGACTGGCCTACACCCACCGTTTCAATTATTATGATGTCAAAACCAGCGGCTTCGCACAAAACAACAGCTTCACGCGTGGCGCGTGCTACCCCTCCCAACGTACCTGCACTTGCTGATGGCCTGATAAACGCAGCAGGACTTGTCGAGAGTTCCTCCATCCTGGTTTTGTCGCCAAGAATGCTCCCTTTTGTCCGTGTACTGCTCGGGTCAATGGCCAGTACGGCAACTTTATGGCCTTTATCGATAAGGTTTAAGCCAAACGATTCGATAAAAGTACTTTTCCCCGCACCGGGAACGCCGGTGATACCCAAACGAACAGAATTACCCGAATGAGGTAAACAACGATTGATCAGCCGGCGTGCAATTTCTTTGTCTTCAGAACGGGAACTTTCAATAAGTGTAATGGCCCTGCCCAGCATGGTCCTGTCGTTACTAATGATGCCATCATAGATTTCATCTACCGAAAGGTTTGCCTTTTTGAATTTATGTAAACCACCTGACAAAGACGGGTTGACCTGTGAAGGCTGGTCAATACCTCCCTGAACTTTAAGCGCGCTGTTTTTATGTTTCTTTTTTGTCATCAGCCGCAAGCCTTTATTGCAAAGATAGAGAAAAGGTAACGGTTTTAAGATACCGGTGTTAGAATCCGTTTAAAGTTTATTTGAAATGATTAAATTTACACCTTTAATTTTTTTATTTATTGATATGACAAAAATAACCCGCACATTCGACATTTTGACCAATGCCGAAGAAAAGTACAATTACGACGATTTTATTTCAATAAAAAGAAATGGAAAATGGGAGAGTTTCAGCACAGCAGAATACCGGAAACAGGTTGATAAATTCAGTCTGGGTCTGCTGGCAATGGATTTTAAAAAAGGCGATAAAATAGCGACCGTAATGAACAATCGGCCTGAATGGAATTTTGTCGATTTTGGTATGTCACAAATTGGTTGCGTCCATGTGAATGTTTATCCCACTATCAGCGAAACAGAATACCGGCATATCCTGTCGCATTCCGATGCCAAAATACTTATTGTAGCCAACAGTGAACTTTATGAAAAGCTGAAACCCGTGTTTGACGATACCGACAACCTGAAAGAAATCTATACGATTGATGAGGTGGAAGGGGTAAAAAACTGGAAAGAAATTGGCCAACTTGGGATTACTAAAGAAAAAGAATTGCGGTCGCTACTCGAAAAACGCCGTGATGACGTACAGCCCGATGATCTGCTCACACTTATTTACACATCGGGGACAACAGGCCTGTCAAAAGGGGTGATGCTGACACATAAAAACGTAGTGAGCAACCTTTTAATGGTTTTCCGGTTTACCGATTACCTGAAACCGGGAGACAAAGCATTGAGTTTCCTGCCATTGTCACATGTGCTGGAACGTACGGGCAATTATTTCTGGCAGGCCAAAGGACTCAGAATTTATTACGCCGAAAGCATCGACACCATCGGCGAGAACATGAAAGAAATTAAAGTAAATACGTTTATCACCGTCCCGAGGGTTTTCGAAAAAGTGTATGATAAAATCATTAATAAAGGCAGGGAATTGCCGGGCCTGAAAAAAGCGATCTTTTTCTGGGCAGTAAAAGTAGGCGATAAATACGATCCTGATCCGAAGAAACGAAGCGCCTGGTATAACTGGAAATTATCACTGGCTAATAAGCTTATTTTTAGCAAGTGGAGAGAAGCATTGGGAGGTGAATTAAAAGGTGTAATCTCCGGTGGTGCAGCGTTGCAACCAAGGCTGGCTCGTATTTTCTGGGCAGCGCAGATCATTGTTCAGGAAGGATACGGCCTGACGGAAACCTCTCCGGTAATATCAGCGAACATGCCCTATTTTCCCGGCGTTAAGTTTGGCAGTGTGGGTGTTGTGCCCGAAGAAATTGATATAAAGATTGCCGAAGACGGGGAAATTCTTGAGAAGGGCGATAACCTGATGAAGGGATATTACAAAAATCCGGAGCTTACCAAAAAAGCTATTGATGAAGAAGGCTGGTTCCATACAGGTGATATTGGTGAACTGGACGAAAATCGCATATTGACCATCACTGACCGGAAAAAAGAGATATTCAAACTCTCCGGAGGAAAATATGTGGCACCACAGCAAATTGAAAATAAATTCAAAGAATCGCAGTTTATCGACCAGATCATGGTGATCGGTGAAAACGAAAAATTCACCGCTGCGCTGATCGTACCCGATTTTGTGTTCCTGCACAACTGGTGCTTTATCCATAAGGTAAAGTTTGAGGACAACACCGACCTGATTAAGCATCCGAAAATAATAGCCCGCTACCAGGAAGAAGTGGATAAATACAACGAGCAACTGGGGCAAGTCTCGAAAATAAAAGTATTTAAACTGGTAAGCGAAAGCTGGACACCGGAGAGTGGCGATTTATCGCCCACGCAAAAACTGAAGCGCAAGGTGCTGATGAAGAAATATAATCACCTTGTTGAAGAGATTTATGAGAAAAACTAATTATCGGTTTTTATTTTGAAAATCTTATTTAGTTTCCTCTATAGCGTATACAGATAAAGCGGGTTTAAGATTCAGTTCCGCTGTCGATACCGATGGATGATATACTGTTTTCATTAAACGGAAATATCATTGTAGCCTTTGATTTTTGTTTTTACCACTTTCGCCGGATTACCGACAACCAAAGTGTAATCAGACACATCGGCAGTTACAACTGACCCGGCACCAATAACGCAGTTTTTGCCAATTGTAACTTCTGGTAAAACCACAGCTCCCGCGCCAATAAATGTTCCTGTACCTATCTCACAGGTTCCGCAAATAACAGAAGCAGGCCCGAATGATACAAAATCACCCGTAGTAACATCATGGCCAATTGACGTACTTCGGTTAACCTGAACCTGTCTGCCAAACGTACAATTTGCACCGATAACTACTCCGGCATTAACCTGAAATCCTTCCTGCCAATGAGATGATGTTGCCATAATTGCCGTTGGATCAATCAGGTTGCCACATGTTTTAAACCCCAATTCATAAACTTGTGTCTCCACTTTTTTACGGTATCCGGGTGTAATTAACGGAATAATAACAGGTATTCCACGGTTAAAAGAATCCAATTGTTCCAGGTTGAATACAGGGCTGAGGCCCTCAGGAACTTCAATATCTGGCCGATTATGTATAAACCCCACAATTTCTATATGGGCACGCTTTGCACTTTCAATTACCTCAAAAACGTATGGCGAAGCAACACCGAATAATAAATATTTATTTGCTGAAGAATTCATTACTGTGTAAAATTTTCAATTATAAATTTAGTTTACTTTCTTTTTAAGTTTATATATTAACAATGGTTTGTAGTTAATCGCCATTTTGTATAGCATTCTTAGCTGTAAACTGAATGAGAACCGCTTAAGATTTTTTTTGTACGTGTTTATAATATCTTTTTGGATTTTTACCCAGTTTTCATCTTTCATACAGGTGTTCGCACCATGAACCCGGTAAGCACTTACTTTTTCATCAATAAACCCCAGCTTATTCTGAGAAACTAATTTCAAATAAAAATCCAGGTCTTCGATTAGTAAACTCTCATCATACTGGAACTTATTATATGTTTCTCTTTTTATCATTAATGTCCCTCCTGGGACTGACCAATTAGTTACTAATTCTTTTTTTCTTTTTTCATCAGATTTTAAGTTCTCCTTATTGGCAGAATAATAACCCGAAAGCCCGCTTTCACTAATTATGTGATCATTTTCATCAACTACAATACAGTCTGAAAAAACAGCTAATTTTTCAGGATTGTCAGCCAGGTAATTAAACCTTTTTCGTATTCCTTCCTGAAGGAGGTAATCATCGCTGCTGATAAACACTAAAAACGCTCCATTACTCTTTTCGATCAAGCTATTTCTGGTTTTGGAAATGCCGCAATTTTTTTGGTATTTGTAGATAACGGGTATGTTACCCTTATTGTCTTTTAACCACGCTTCAATCTCTTGCTCTGTATTATCTGTCGAGCCATCATTAAGAATGATCAGTTCTTTATTGGAATAATCATCTTCCAGGATACTGTCGAGTGTTTTCCGAATAAATTTTTCGTGGTTATATGCAGGAACTAAAACAGATATTAAAGGTTGTTGTTTCATATAATTTATGGCTTATCTCGACAATAAAACGTCAAGTATTAACCTTGCTTCATCCTTATTTCTTCGAAATAATTTTCCCAACATTTGCTTAACAAGAATAAGATAAGCTACCGGTATTAAATACTTGAAGTGTTTCCTGTATAGTTTTAAATAACTGGTATACAAATATTTTTTATTCCCCAGATTACGTTCACTTCCTGATAATTTGACACCTGTTGAAATCCCCTGTTTGTGATATACAATACTGTCTTCGCATGTCAAATTAACATAACCGGCTTTTTTAGCACGCAAACACCAGTCAACGTCTTCGAAATACAAAAAATAATCTTCCTCCATCAAACCAATTTCTTTAATCAAAGATGCAGGCAGAAACATCGATGCGCCAACTACATAATCAACATACATTTTCTTACCGCTAAACTGGCCAATGTCCTGTTGCCCCATACCAATGAGTACCGAATAACCGGTCAGTGGATTGAAAGTCCCCCCAACATTTTCAATCAAGTCCCTCTTTGTGTAATCCAAAATCTTCGAACCCAGAAACCCGATTTTATCTGTGTGCTTGTTCTCATTGTAATAAAGCATTAGCTTTTCAAGCGCGTCATCGTTAACAACAGTGTCATTATTTAAGATCCACATGAAATGGCCATCGTTTTGAGCTAAGGCATAATCAATACCTATATTATTAGCATAGGCAAAACCTTTGTTTTCGCTTTCAGAGATGAGAACAAACCGGTCATCTTTTTCTTTTTCTAACCAGTTGTTCAGGTGATTAAGTGAACGATCAATATCTTTTACATCGACAACTACGCAACTGTAATTTGTATATGTTGATCCAAGCAAGCTTTCCATACACTCAATGGTATGCCGCCATGCACCCAAATTAACTAAAACGACATATATTTTTAAGTTGTTATTTCCCGTCATTTGTTTTTGCAATCTTGCGTTAATCAGATTTAGATAACCTGTCAGTGATGAGGCTTAATATATATTTATCTTCTTTATCAAGTTTAAACAACCAAATCAAACCAATATAGAGGAGGAGGAAGATTGCAGAGCCCGCAATTAATTTTATGTAGGGTTCGCTATCAATCTGCCTGACGATGACATGCATGAGCGCATATACGATACCACCTGCAATAATTGGCTTCAGGTAACTTACATTAAATGGCTGAATATGTTCAAACAAATACAATTCAGCTATCCGCAATAAATTAATCAATACGATAGTTACAGCATAAGAAATAGCGGCTCCCGTCATGCCATAGACAGGAATTAAAAACCATGCCGATAACGAAATCGAAACAAAGGCAACAAGCGAGTTAACAAGTGCTACTTTTGGTCTTCCGCTCATGATTAAGATATTACCTGCCAGGCCGCCTGTTGCGTTGAATATTTCGCCACAAACCATAATTAGCAAGATGGTTGAACCGGTAATAAATTCTTTACCAAAGATGCTTAAAAACTGACCGGAAAAAAGCATAATAATAAAAAAGGTGACCAGGCTTATGGTGAATATCCATTTGGTAATTGATTGATATAATTGTTCGATCAATTGTTTATTGTTTCTGGCAAATAAATTAGAAATCGTGGGCGAAAAAATAAGTTGAAAAGCCCCCAGGGAAAAGCTAACCAGAAGAGCTAATTTAAAACTGATGTTGTACACACCAACTTCTGTATTTGACAGGAAGTATCCTATCAAAAATATCGGAATATATAAAACAGCATTGTTAAGAAAATGTATGAGGTACATCGGGAAAGCGAATTTCCATAGTTCCTTTTTATCAACCTCCGGTTTGATCTTTTTGCTGATTTTGAAATAATTGGTATAAAGAAAAAAGTATGGAATTAATAATCCGGCTATTCCCATGATAAATACTACCCAAATCAATCCGGTTAACCGGTAGCCGGCCAAAAACACAATCGATATGAAAGTGAAAAACAGTAAAGGATGTAAGATATTGGTAGAGAGCACCTGGTATTTGATCAGTTTCAGCCCGTTAAGAGAAGCATTAACAACTACTGTTACCACCAGAAAGGGAAGCGATAACAACAGTATTTTCAGATAGGCAGTCAATTCAGGCCTGTCAAAAATAGTTGTTGATATAACGGGGCTCAGTAAAAATGCAAGAACCGTAAGTACAAGGCCCGAAACCAATAAAACTTTTGCGCTGTAACGGATAGTCCCTTTCACTTTCCCGGAGGCTCCTTTTCCGGTATAATAGGAAACATAGCGAACAATAGTACTTCCGAATCCGAATTGTGAGATAATTACTATAAAGTACAGAATATTGGTTGCAAGAACGAACAATCCGTAATCGTCAGCACCAAGGGTCCTTGTAATAATGGCGTTATTAACAAATGCCATTAAATTTAAAAACATAATGCCAAAAGCGCCAATTCCTGCGTTCACGGCAATGTTCTTTAATTCGGATTTGTATTCGGGGTTTAGCAATTGTTTACTTGTTTGATTTATTCTTTTTGGGGTTAATATGCTTTTTTATCGCCTTTGATCATATTCCAGATAGTCAGGAAGATGATTTTAATATCAAGGAACAATGTCCAGTTTTCAATATAACTGAGATCCAGCTGCACCCGCTTTTCAAGATCAGATCTGTTTTTGATCTCACCCCGGTAACCCCGAACCTGGGCAAGCCCGGTTATTCCGGGTTTAACCAAATGCCTGACCATAAATTTATCGATAACTTTTTTAAATTCGGACGTATGTGCCAGCATGTGAGGTCTCGGGCCAACAGCCGACATCTGGTTTAAGAGAACATTGATAACCTGGGGAAGCTCATCAATGTTTGACTTTCGTAACCACTTCCCCAATCGCGTAACCCGCTTATCTTGCTCGGTTACCTGTTTGGCTTCATCCTCCGGATCATCTTCAAGCGATCTGAATTTTATACAGTTGAATGTCTTATTGTTTAATCCGCTTCGTTTTTGAATAAAAAACAGCTTACCTCCCGAGGTCAGTTTGTTGATCAAAAATAAAACCGGAATGAGCCAGGATAAAATCAAAAGTAAAATCAGTAGTGATATGACGATATCAAATCCCCGCTTCAGAAAACGGTTATACCAGCGGCTTAAAGGCCCCTGATTGACTTGTATTACAGGAACTTCATCATAATTTACCAGTTGAATATTCAAATGTGAAAACCCGGCAAGTTCAGGGATAAACCTGATTTTTATGGCAAATGTGTTTATGATTTTGAATATGAGGTCATGCTGAGATTTTGGAATATCATTAATGGCAATATATACTTCATCAATATCATTTTTCTCAATAAATGCAGTAACATCCTGGTAGCTGCCGGATTGTATATTGTGTGCAACTTCCTGATGGTAAAATAAACCCATTAATCTGTACCCGCTCAGGGGGTTTGCATTAAAATAATTCATCAATTCCCTGACATTGTCATTGTACCCCAGAATAATAACATTACGGTAATTATAACCTGATTTCCTGTACAGAAGAAATGAATAATATAATACGAGTCTCCAGCTAAAAATAAAGAAGGTGAAAAATATAAATACATATTTGATCTGATCCCGCTGGTAATAGGATTCAATAGCCACAAGCTGGAAAAATATCAGAAACAGGAAGAAGAAGAACACAACAGCAGACGTGTTGGAAATGAGCAGTTTTTTTATTTCCAGCTTTCTGAACTCGCCATAAATTTTAAATATGGAGCCTAAAATAATCCATACAATATTGAGGTAGATATATAGGGAAAGATTTGCCGGACTGAAGCAATTTCCGGAAGAATCAAAATAGAAACAAAATGCAAACACAAAACAACTGTTCAGAATCAACAGGTCGCCGATGACGCTTATTGCAGGAATGTATTTGGAGTATCTTACTGACAATTTATGATTGATTTTAATTGAACAAGGCTAAGATATTCATTCCGTCTTTAATTCGTTCTTAAATAAGGAATAATAATCATCAATAATTTTTTGCTTGTTGTATTGTTCCTTTATCTGCAACAAATTTTTATCAATAAACTGATTAAAAAGCTCCTTTTTAGGTTTGCTGCCGATTAATTTAGATACATCCTCTTCATCGCTGAAATAAAAGGCATTACCTTGTAAAACAGATTTATTAAATGGATTGTCATGGGCGCAAATCAAAGCCGATGAGGCCATAGCTTCCAAAAGTGAGGGGTTTGTCCCGCCTGCCGAATGACCATGGAAATATATACCGGAAAAATACCGGAGATTGTTCAGGAAATCCATGTCAAAAATGCCCCCCTCGAATCTGATATTTTGGCCAGTGTATTTTTTTTTCAGATACGTTCCATAAGCGTTATCATAATTTCCGACAACAAGAAGAGGATAAGGGCTTTTTGAGTTAAGCACACCCTTAATAATGGGTTCAATATTATTGTCGGGCTGCAGACGTGCTATGAGCAGAAAATATTTGTTCGGTTCAAGTCCTGACTTCACAATCTGTGAAACATCTGGGTTTTCAAATACATCTGCCCCATAAGGAATAAAATACGGCTCCACATGATATTTATCTTTAAAATGTTTTTTTATGATTTCAGAATCAGCCACCAGGCGATCGCTGAATTTTACGGCGAGTTTTTCAGCATATTTTAAAAACGTTTTTACAGCCGGGCTGTATTTTTCCCTCGAATATTCAATGCCGTCAACGTTTGTTATTATTTTGCTCTTACGTGGAAGAAAGCGCCCCCAGACAGAGCTGCTGGTATAACCTAATTGCAGGATGATATCAAAATTACGTTTCCGGCTGTCTTTGATACAGTGCAGGTCATACAAAAACTGCCCGGCCGTGCCGAGTTTGAATTCAGGATCATTTTTATGAATGATATGTACCCCTTTCCACTCTGCCTCCTGGTAAGGATGATTGTGTGAATTGTAAACAGACACGTCACATCCCTTGGCAACCAAACCCAAAGAAAGATCTGCGGCAAATTGCTCAAATCCCCCGTAATTATTAGGAATTCCCCGTGTACCTAAGATGCCTATTTTCACGAAGCTACCTCCTTCTGTTTTTCATGTTTTATCATCAAAAAGAATAAATAAAGTAAAAAGACCGGAAAGTAGAAATAAAACCCGTTAACGAAAGCACTTATGAGCATACTGAAGTAAAACATAAAGACAAAAATATTATTCTTTATGTATGCTTTGTTATCGCGATAGATTTTAATGAAAAACCATGTGTATAAAACAAAGCCCCCAATGCCATAAGCAAAGAATATATTCAGAAAATCATTATGGAACCAGATGGCATAGCCCAGGTTTCTGCCGTTGGCAACAAAGGCATTAATAAATGATTTCCCGATCAGATAATCCCAAATCCCAAAATTACTTACTTCGATCCACCAGGAATACCAGATTTTCAACCGTGAAAAATGCGTTATATTTTCAACAGATGTTTGAATCAGGGAAAAGAACTGATAGAAAACAGTACCTTCTGTAAGTGCCATAAGGTTTTCTCTGAACATAACCAGTAGCAAAAGAAAAATAACAGCCAGCTGCAGGGTGATGACGGAGTTTTTTTTCAAAGCGTATAAAAAAGCAGAAAAACCAATTACTACAACAATCGCCCTGGCCCCCGTATAAAAACATAATATCAGGCTTACGATCATAATAACCAGATTTTTTAACCGTAAACTTTTTTGATAGCGATAGGCATAATAGATGAAGAGGAAACCGAAGAAATAAGAAGCAACATGGGGCAAACGAAACAGGCCATTATGATAAACCCTGAAAAGTTCTTCGATGTACGTTGCATGATCGTTTCTTCTTCTCATTGCCCTCACGGTAATATCCCTAAATGGTTCCAAAGCCCGATAGTCTGCATCAACACTAAAAAAAGTAAATCCGATCAAAATCAGGCTTACAAGAAAAAAAAGATCAGCGTATTTGTAATTTAAACTTTCGGTTTGATTTTTATAGTAGTAATACATCGTAAAAAACAGGCTTATAAACAGCAGGTCGGAAATATTTTTTACATGAAAACTTTGAAAAATACTGTTGAGCACGCCAATGAAAGCAAATGAACATACCAGAACATACAATTGGTTTCTTTCCCGGTTGGTAATCTGGGCTGATAGAAGCAACAAGGGAAATACAAGCAGCCCCGCCACAACAAAAAACGGGGTAAGCTGAAAAAAATTAATCATACGATCCAGAGAAAACACCACTAAGAAATAGAGGAAATACCAGTTTATCAGCCGCTTTTCATTTTTTAAATGAAAATCAGTGATGTGTTTAAAGGTATTGGAAACAGGCATTATTAACGAGCTAATTAAAAATTCTTTTAAGTACTTTCCCGGGGTAAAATAGAGCGGCCATCCCAAGATACAGGTACTTTCGTAATGGATTTTTCGCGATCAGATATTTCTTGTAATTCAGAATATATCCATAATATAATCTCATTTTGAGAGGACTTGTTTGCGTGTTAAAGATCTGATCGCGCAAGGCAAATGTATGTTTTATCGTATCATATTTAATATTGATCGAAACACTGTTGGTATGTACCCGCATGCGGTTCAGAGGTTCTTTGATATTCGCAAATTTATGTCCGGCATGGATAATTCTGGCAAAGATGTCGTAATCTTCTGATTTGAAATTTTCCTGAATATACCTGAATTTTTTCATCACATGTGTCCTGACCATAACTGTGGGCTGCTGAATTCCATGCTCCCCCTTTCTATATGCTTTAAGAATGTTGTTATGATCTTCGGGGAAATTTGACACGGAAATATCCTTATTGGTATTGTCATGAAAATACATAACATTACTCCCCACAACGTCGATCTCCTTGTTCTCTTCAAGAAAAGTAAATTGTTTTTCTATGCGGTGTTTGAAGAGAATATCATCAGGGTCTGCCCTGAGAATGTACTTTGCCGAGGCTAATTCAATGCCTGCATTCAAGGCTTCGCAAAGGCCCCTGTTTTCCTCAAATTTTATCACCTTCAGGATTTCAAGACCGGAAAATTCATCCAGAATTTCAAGAGAGTTATCGGTTGACCCATCATTGACAATAATTAATTCGGAAGGTAATACGGTAGAATTTACGATACTGTAGATAAAATCTTTCAAATACCTTCCGTTATTGTAGTTTGCGGCGACAACAGAAACATCTACTTTATTTTTAGCCATACACAGGATTGAATGATATTAAAAATAACTTTTTATATACTGCTTTAACAACTTTGATGTACCAAGAAAATAAAACATACGCATATGTAAACCATAGTTTTTACATGCTTTCAGCCAGCGATTAAAAATAGTTCGTGAAAGCATTTTTTTGTCATACCTCATTGATTTATCATTGTACGCCCCGATTTTTAAGAGCCAACGTTCAATTTCTTTTAATGTTTTTGTGTCAATAGCCGGGTTTTTCGCCTTAATCAGTAGATGCAGATCCAACTCCTCCTCCGTTGCTTCAATCCCCAGCTTTGCCAGTTGCTGCCGAAAAATTTCCTTCTCCTTTTCGAGTTGTAACTCGGGCCGACTGTTTGTGACACTTTCCGGATGAATCCGGTAATCGACAAGGTATTTCTGTAAATTCCAGGCTTTATATTTTTCTATTATTTCCAGCCAGATGACATAATCTTCGCCGATATCAAATCCTTCTTTAAACGAAAAATTATGTATGCACTCTTTCCGGTACACAACAGCCGACTGTAAGAAGTAGTTTTTAAACAACATAATAGACGGAATCATCTCCGGTTTTGCCTTTAACTGCCAGCCCCCCTTCATTCTTTTACCGTCTGCGTCAATAAATCTTGCCCATGAACCCAACATGCCAACGTCTTTATTTTTTTCCAGAAAAGCAATTTGAGTTTCATATTTATCCGGGTAAGCTATATCATCGGCATCAAACATACCGATGTACATACCCTTTGCCATTTTAAGCCCCAGGTTCCTTGTGTAAATCTGACCCCTGTTAATTTTATTTTTTACTAAAACTATTTTTTTATCCTGAATAGAGGTAACTATCTGCAAAGTGTTATCTGTCGATCCGTCATCAATGATGATGAGTTCCAGGTTCTTATATGTTTGATTTAAGATACTGGCTACGGCGTCTTTAATATATTGTTCAGCATTGTAAACCGGTATTATAACACTTAAAAGAGGACTGGGCATTTTAATGTTTTGATAAATTATTGAATGCTTGCGAATGTTTCCTTGGGTTTTGTCAATATATTCGCATAAAAGTAAGTAATAAATATTTTTGTTATTGCCGTTTTTGTAAAACTATCCAAAATTGAGTAAAAAGAACGTAAAGCAAAAAAAAATTGCACAAAAGAACAGTCTGGAATATTACCTAACAGTGCTTCTGTTCGTTATCATAATCCCTTTAACATATTCGGACAAAACACAGGACCCAACAATTCCAAGATTGTTGTACTGGAGCATTTCGCTACTCGTTCTTACGGTCATAACACTTTTTGCATATAAAAATAAGGAAGTTGATCTGGGTTTTCTAAAGCTTTGGATATTTCCTGTTTACCTTTTATACTTTCTTATATCGATTGTTTCTCTCACACAGGCAATTAATCCGGCCGAAGGGCTTTTTGATTTAACCAAAACTTTTTTGTCCCTGTTTTCGCTTATAATGATCACGTTTATTTTCACCCGGCAGACCGACTTTAAAAGCTTTTTGGTAAAAAGTGTTGTTGTAAGTTCCTTTATAGCAACCGCTTTAGGCTTGTATCAATACATTGAATTCACAAATGGTGATACGGGACGTGAGTTTTTTGCAGCACTTTACCAGGTCAGGGGATTAATGGCACATAAGAATCAGTTTGCCATTTCTTTATTTCTCATGTTGCCGTTTTCCATTTACGGGGCTTTTGAGTTTAAAAGAAGATGGAAATATGCCAGCATCGCATCAGTAACCATACTTATCATCAGTTTTGTGTTTATTCAAACGCGCTCTGTTTGGGTTGGCTTCCTTGTTTTTATAGTTTCTTTCGGTGTAACCTGGCTTTTTACCACGAATAGAAAATCGTTTAATAACCTTAAACTCAAGCCTAAAAAAGTGGTGGCATCCTTACTGATAGTTGTTGCAATTGCTGCTGTCAGCGCTCTTTTGATTTTTCAGAAGTCGAATGCTGTTGAGGTACTTAAATATCAGGCAAATTCGCTCTTTGACTTTGAATCAAAAAACAACAAGGGGAGGCTGCAAATGTGGGAGTCAACGTATCATATGTCAACAGATCATGTGTTGTTGGGTGTTGGCGCCGGAAACTGGAAAATTTCAATAATCCCGTACTACAGCGATAATTTTGAAAACCAGTACCAAAACTGGCGACGGCCTCACAATGATTTCTTGTGGGCATTTTCCGAAAAAGGAATTTTCGGTTTATTAAGTTATTTGCTCTTATTTATCCTGGTTGCTTTTTATGGGATAAAAACACTTTCCTCCCGGGCTGATATAGAAAATATATTTTATACAAGATTAATGCTGGCTGGCCTGGGTGGTTATTTTGTTATTGCCTTCTTTACTTTTCCCTACGAGCGGGTCAATCATCAAATTTATCTTGCCCTGATTATGGGAGGCATCATCAGTAATTATTATAAGAATGTAGTTGTTTCGAAAGCAAAGCCCACCTCATTATCTATCATTAAATTACTCATTCCATTCGTGTTGTTGGGTTTTTCCGTTTTTTACGCGGCGAAATTTTTTACATCGGAGATTTATATTAATAAATACACGAATGAGAAAAAAAGTAAAAAACCAAACTGGAACAAATTATTAGCTTATTCAAACAAAGCCTTTTCTCCTTTTACAACGCTTGATTCCAGGCAGATACCGATTCATATGTATATAGGAGTGATCGATTTGCAGCTGGGAAAAAAACAAGCAGCCATTAATGATTTTAAAATGGCTTATACATATCATCCGAACTTACCGGCTGTTATGAATAATTTAGGATATGCATACAGCCAGGTGGGGGACTATAAAAAAGCGATTTCTTTGTTTAAAGAAGCGTTGGAATTATTTCCGGGGGATGACGACGGTATTATCAACCTGGCGAATGCCTATTATCTGGATAAAAATTATGTAGAAGCCCGAAAAACCTTGTTGCGCTGTGATCCTGAAAGCGATAATCCAAAAATTCCTTCGTTAATGAATGCGATCGAGAAGAAAATAAATACAAATTAACAGAATCGTTTATTTTCTCTGTTCGTGTAAAAACAGCCTCCTGTTCAGCCACATGTACATGAGAGCCGCCAGCCCGATGAGCATTTCCAGAACCTCAGTCATCATCATGGTTTCCATAAAATTTCTTTGCTGAACATCTGTCTCGTAATAATTAAAAAGATCGATTGTGCCAAGTACAGCAATGAGTACAAACCAGCTTGATAAAACAACCGGCGCTCCGATATACCGGGTTTGTGGCCGAAAAGACAACCACACACCAATCAGGCCGCCAACACCAAATGCAACACGGAGGTATTCGAAAGGTGCATGTAAGGCAGGCAGATTGTGAAGATTCATCTCATGTTGTTTGTTTATTGCTTTAACAGCTTCCGGAGGATCAAACCAGAAAATCCACTGACCCCACGATTCTTCTTCCATTCCCACTACCAGAAGCCCAAATGAAAACAGGATATAGAATCCGACAATAAGACTTCCCAGTTTATTCTTTTTTGCCCGCCATGATAACTCAAAACCGATAACTCCAGCTGCTAATAAGGACAAAAAGGTGACTAACTCCACAGGGCGGTTTTCCAGTAATATCCACTCGGAGAAAGGGCGTGTTATGGCCATTGACATACCAAGGATAGCGATAAACACAATTACAAAAGGCGTAATCAGAATACTATTTGCTACCAGCGGGCTTAAGCGGTAATCGCGATTGCTTCTTTTCAGGTAATTTTTCATTTCCGGTATAATAATATTTCTATAATAATATTTTAAGGTGCCGCCTGCACTAAACTTATAAAACCAGCTTCTGTTTAATAAAATAGCAGCACTAAATAGTTGCATGTTAAAAATAGATAATTCCTTGTATATTTGAACTTCCAAATTAACAATATTATAAGCCATTAATTAATTAATGATGAAGAACTTTTTT